>SYBY01000088.1 GCA_005788585.1 Actinomycetota bacterium
CGCAGCTCGGACACGGTGGGCGCGGCATCGGCGGACGGATTCACAGCGGGCACCATGACACCTTCTATCGTGACTCTGATGCCGCCGCTGCGATGGGAGAGCCGGCCCGACGGTCTCCGTGCTCCAGCGCTCGTCTGCGCGTTCCGCGGGTGGAACGACGCGGGAGACGCCGCATCAGCCGCCCTCGGGTACGTCGCGACGTCGCTCGGAGCCGAGCGCTTCCTCTCCATCGACCCCGAAGAGTTCTACGACTTCCAGTCGACCCGCCCGAAGGTCACGCTCATCGACGGCCGGCACCGGCAGATCGAGTGGCCCGAGATCGAGCTGCTCGCCGCGAAGGTCCCGCGCGCTCCGCGCGACCTCATCTTCCTGCAGGGCCCCGAGCCCTCGATGCGCTGGCGGACGTTCTCCGACCTCGTGTGCGAACTGTGCGACGTGCTCGGTGTCCAGCTCGTCGTCTCGCTGGGTGCCCTGCTGGCCGACGTGCCGCACAGCCACGCGGTGCCGATCGTCGGGATGGCCAGCGACGAGGCGATGGTGGACCGGCTCGGCCTGAGCCCCACGAACTACGAGGGCCCGACCGGGATCACCGGCGTCGTCCATGGTGCGGTCGCCGAAGCGGGCCTGCCGTGCGCGAGCCTGTGGGCGAGCGAGCCGCACTACGTCGCCGCCGCGCCGAATCCAAAGGCGGCGCTGGCGCTCGTGCGCAAGCTCGAGACCCTCGTCGGTGTCACGATCGATGGCGAAGAGCTCGAAGAGGCCGCCTCCGACTACGATCGCCAGGTGTCCCTCGCCGTCCAGTCCGACCCGGAGGTCCAGGCGTTCGTCGAACGCCTCGAGCAGGCCGCCGCCGAGGACGAGGAGGCGAACCCCACGGACCTGCCGTCGGGCGACGTGCTCGCCCGAGAGTTCCAGCGCTTCCTGCGCCAGCGCGGCCCCGACCAGTGATCGCCGACGCCGTCGTTCCTGTCGCCGGCCTCGGGACGCGGTTGCGGCCCCTGACGCGCGCGCTGCCGAAGGAGCTGCTGCCGGTCGCCCGCGCGCCGGTGATCGAGCACGTCGTGCGCGAGCTGGCCGACGCGGGCTTCGAGCGCGTCGTCCTCGTCACGCGCAAGGGCAAGCAGGCGATCGTCGACCACCTCGACGGCCTCGAGGATCTGCCGTGCGACGTCATGGCCGTGCGCCAGGCCGAGCCGCGCGGGCTCGGTGACGCGATCGCGTGCGCTCGTGCCGCACTGCCGGACGACGTCCCGTTCGCCGTCGCGCTGGGGGACACGCTCGTCGAGAGCGGCCCGGCCGTCATGAAGCGGCTCGTCGCCGCCGCCGAGGGCGCGCACGCGGACATCGCCATCGCGCTGGAGCACGTCGAAGGTGACGAGATCTCCCGGTACGGCGTGGCCGCGCCCGACCCGCGCGTCGTCGCGGGCAACGGCGCGATCCCGCTGCGTGGCGTCGTCGAGAAGCCGGCGGCCGAGGACGCACCCAGCGACCTGGCGATCGCGTCGCGCTACATCCTGCCGTTCAGCATCTTCGACGCGCTCGCGCGCGTGCAGCCCGGCCACGGCGGCGAGCTCCAGCTCACCGACGCACTCCAGCTGCTCATCGACGAGGGCGCCCGCGCGGTCGGCGTGCCGCTGCGCGACGGCGAGACACGCCACGACGTCGGCAGCCTCGAGAGCTACACGGCCGCGTTCCTGCGTTACGCGCTGCTCGACCCCGAGCTCGGTCCCGTGGTCAAGGAGCAGCTGGCCGGTGACTGAGGTCCACGCGTTCGCGCACGCCCGGGCCGCGCTCGTCGGCAACCCGTCCGACGGGTATCGCGGCGCGACGCTCGCCACGGTCATCCGTGACTTCTCCGCCGAGGCGACGGTCCGCGACGCACCCGCGGACGACCTGCCCGACATCGAACTCGTCGAGGCGACGGTCCGGCGCTTCCGCCGGTTCGCCATCCTGCGCGGCCACACCGACACCGATCGCCCGGTCGCGATCACGGTGAGCAGCACGATCCCCGAGCGGGTCGGCCTGGCCGGTTCGAGCGCGATCGTCGTCGCGGTCCTGCGCGGGCTGAGCGGGCTGTTCGGGGTGCCGATCCCGCGGCAGGAGCTGCCGAGCCTGGCGCTCGCCGTCGAGGTCGAGGAGCTCGGGATCATGGCCGGTCTGCAGGACCGCGTCGCGCAGGTCTACGACACCCTCGTGCTCATGGACTTCGCGCGCGAGGACCAGCGGCCCGCGAACCAAGGCGCCTACGAGCCCTTGGACCCGGCGCTCCTGCCGCCGCTCTACGTCGCGTGGCGCCCGGACGCCGCCGAGCCCTCACAGATCGTCCATGGCGACCTGCGGGCGCGGTTCGACCGCGGCGAGCTGCGGGTGCACATCGCGATGGCCGAGCTGCGCGAGCTGGCGCTGTCCGCGCGCCGCGCGCTCCGCGACGGCGACATCGAGCACTTCGGCCGCTTGGTCGACCGCACCGCAGACATCCGGTCGGGGATCCTCGACCTCAAGCCCGAGCACTGGCGCATGATCGAGCTGGCACGGGCGTGTGGGGCGACCGCGAACTACACCGGCTCGGGCGGGGCGATCGTCGGCACGCACACCGGCGACGACATGTTCGCCGCCGTCCGCGACGCGCTCGAGGCCGACGGCTGTCGCGTGATCGCGCCGACGGTCAGTCCGCCAGTCGCCAGCTGATCGTCACCCGCGCGCCGTCCTGGTCGTGGCGGAACGCGACCTCGCCGCGCAGCCCGGTGAGCTCTCCCGTGCCCGACCCGCCGACGATCACGCCGAGTGCGACCTCCTCGGGCTCGTCGGAGGCGCCCGCCGCGCCGTGCTGGATCACGAAGGTGCCGGTGCGTCCCATCAGGGTGCCGGTGACCCGTTCGCTGGCGACGTAGCCGCGGCCGCCGTCGCCCTGCGCGGTCAGGACGCGGGCGATCCCGGTGGCCTCCAGGTCCCCGGTGTACCGCTTCTCCAGCGTGGCGTGGGTGAGCCGCGGGCCGGCGGTGGGCTCGTCGTACGTGTGCTCGTCCCAGGTGACGATGTCGAACGGGACGGTGCTGGTGGTGGTCTCGGTGGCCTGGGTCATGGGGCCGACCGTACGCCTGCGTCGAGGCGCGGTCTTGGAGATTCGCGCCACCTACGCTGTGGGTCATGGCCGCGGATGTCGCCAGGCCGGTCAGTCGTGACGGGGTGCTGCGGACGCCGCCCCCGGATGCGTGGTCGCTCGATCGCGCCGAGCCCTGTGCCGCGCTGACGCCCTTCCTCGTGTGGCACTGGTCGGTGGCGTGGGACCTGCGCGGCCGCGATCCGCACCACCAGGTCACGCTGCCGCACCCGTCGCCGCACCTGGTCGTCGAACCCGACGGAGCGTGGCTGTACGGACCGAACTCCACACGCTTCGAGCGGACGATGAGCGGTGCCGGGCGGGTCGTCGGCACCCGATTTCGGCCCGGGGCCCTACGCGGACTGCTGGACGGCCCCGTCCGGGACCTCGCCGATCAGCGGGTGGACGCGGGCACGCTCCGGGGTCTCGACGCCGGCGCGCTCACCGCGGCCGTCTGGGCCGAGGCCGACACCGCTGCTGCGTTCGCGCTCCTGGAGGACGCGCTCGCCCCGCTGCTCTGCGGCGAGCCCGACCCGCAGGCGGTGCTCGCCGACCGTGCGGTGGCCCTGCTCGAGCAGGACCGCACCGTGCACCGGGTCCCCGACCTGGCGGCGCGCCTGGGCCTGAGCGTCCGGTCGGTGCAGCGGCTGTTCTCCGAGTACGTCGGCCTGGGCCCCGCGTGGGTCGTGCGCCGCTACCGGCTGCATGACGCGGCGGCTGCCGCGCTGGAGGGCGACGACGTCGACTGGGCGCGGCTGGCCGCCGAGCTCGGGTACGCCGACCAGGCCCATCTCGTGCGTGAGTTCAGCGCGGTGGTGGGGACACCGCCGGCGCGCTATGCGGCGGGTGGCCGCGGCGGGGGTGCCGTCACGTCCTGACGGCCGCCCGGAACGACGCGAGGTCACCCCACGCATCGGGTGTGTCGAGCGGGTGGTCGTCGTACGCCTCGTACGCCGCATCAACCGCGGATCACGCCAGCACCGGCGCCAACCCACCCCACAGCACCTCGCCGGTGACCGCCACCACCGTCGCCCGCCGTGTCCGCGGCGTCCGTCGCCGGCTCGCCGCGACCTCCACCAGACCGCCGTAGACCAGGTCGACGACCACGCGCTCACGTGCACCCCGCGGGTCGAACCGCCCGCCCGAGTCTGCGGCCAGCCAGCCCGCCAGGGCCTGCTTGGTCTGTGCGTGCAGCGCCCGCCGGACCTCCTCGAGCTCGTCGTTGCCGAACGGCTCGTCGGCAAGCACGCGTCCGGCGACGGGGTGCGCGTCGACGTAGCCGACGAACGCGTCGATCGCCGCGTCCAGCCGCTCGCGCACCGGCGCGTCGCCGAGCATCTCCGCGGCCAGGCGCGCGGTCAGCTCGGCGTGCTCTGCGCGCAGCAGCCCCTCGAACAGCGCCTGCTTGCTCGGCGCGTGGTCGTAGAGCACCGAGCGCGCGACACCCGCGGCGGCGGCGATGTCGCCCATCGACACCGCCTGGTACCCGCGCGCGGCGAAGAGGTCGCGGGCGGCGGCCTCGATGAGGGCGCGGCGGGCGGGGGCGCGCAGGCGGCGGCGGGGCTCGTCGTTGACAACCGACATTGCTGTCGGTTATACCAGCCCCAGGAGGAACCGACACTCCTGTCGGTTACAGAGCTCATGGATTCCACGCCCGAACACGTCGACGCCATCGTCGTCGGCGCCCGCTGCTCCGGCAGCGCCACCGCGATCGCCCTGGCCCGCGCCGGCCGCCGGGTGGTCGCGATCGACCGTGCGAAGTTCCCCTCGGACACGCTGTCGACGCACCTGCTGTTTGCCGGCGGTGTGTCCGAGCTTCATGCGCTCGGCGCCCTTGAGCGGGTGGAGGCGGCCGGCGCCCCGCGGTGTCCCGCGGCGTTCATGGCGGCGAAGGGCTACGAGGTCACCGCGGGGTACTCACGCACGGCGGAGGGCATCGACTACGGCATGTCCGTGCGCCGCATCGCGCTCGATGCGGCCCTGGTCGAGACGGCGCGTGCCGCGGGCGCCGAGGTCCGCGAGCGCACGAAGGTCACCGCGCTCCTGCACGATGGCGAGCGCGTCGCGGGCGTGCGCGCCACCGGCCCCGACGGCGTGGACCGGGCGATCTGGGCGCCGCTCGTCGTCGGCGCCGACGGCCGAACGTCGTTCGTCGCCCGCGAGGCCGGCGTCGAGGAGCCGTACCGCGTGACGCCGAACCAGCGCGCGTGCGTGTTCGCCTACTGGCGCGATCCGCGCGAGGAGTGGCGGCCGATCGCCGCGCAGTGGCGCGAGGGTGACGACCTCGGCACGGCGTTCCCCTGCGACGGTGGCCTCGTCCTCGTGCTGCTCATGCCGCCCGTCGAGCAGGGCCCGGCCTACCGCGACGATCCGCAGGGCGAATACCTGCGCGGCATCGCGAGGATCCCCGCGCTGCGCGAGCGCCTCGAGGGCTGCACGCTCGACTCGAAGATCCGGATCTCCACCGACCATCCGGCGTACTTCCGCCGCTCGTCGGGGCCCGGCTGGGCGCTGCCGGGCGACGCCGGGCACTTCAAGGACCCCGTCACCGCCCAGGGCATCCGCGATGCGCTGCGCTACGGCCGGCGCCTCGGCGAGCACGCGGCGCCGGTCCTCGACGACCCCGGAAAGCTCGACCGCGCCCTGCGGGCCTGGGAGCGCGAGCGCGAGGACGACTGCCTGGAGATCTACCAGTGGACGAACCTGCTGGCGCGGGCCGAGTCGCTGAACCCGGTCGAGGAGGAGCTCTACCGCGAGATGGCGACAGCCCCGGGCATGGCCCGCCCGATGCTCGACGTCTTCGCCCGCACCCGACGCCCGAGCGAGGCGCTCCCCACGCGGTTGGCGGCGCGGATGGCGTTGCGTGCGCTCGCCCGCCCCGGACGGCGACGCGAGGCCGCCCGGATCGTCGTGCGCGAGGCCCGGATCGAACGGGCCGCGCGCGCCGAGCGTCGCGCGGCCCGGCGAGGCGCCTGACCGCCTACCAGCGGCGGGCCAGCGCGCGCTCGACCTCGATCTCGGCCACGCTCTGCGGCGTCGGCGCGAGTGCCGCGCGACCCGGCGCGCCCGGCGCGTCGAACACGTTGCGCTGCCGGCGCCGCCAGCGCTGGCGGTCCAGCTGCTTCAGCGCGTTCCACTCCGGCGGCTGGTAGAGGTCCCACACGCGCACGCCGTCGGCCTGCGAGCCGGCCTCCTTCAGCAGGCCGTTGACCCCGCGCCGTGCGGCCTCGTTCGCGCTCTCCATCGTTGCGAGGTTCACGCTCGTGCGCACGTAGTCCGCGGCGAGGAACAGGTTGGGGATCGCCGTGTCGGCCTCCGGGCGCAGGTCCCAGGACCCGACCGTGTTGATGAGCAGCTGCTCGTCGTTCTCCGCGATCCGGCCCGGGGCTGGCGGGGTCGACGGGTAGGTGATCGCGGGATCGAGGAACGCGTCGCGGAGCATGTCGTCGGTCAGCCGCGGCCGCCGGCCGGTCTCGTTGACGTGCGCCTTGATCTGCGCCCACGCCTCGGCCTTGATCTGCTCGGGCCGCAGGTTCCAGGCGGGCTGCCCGGTGACCGTGCCGTTCTTCGACCACTCGGAGATGTCGACCGACAGGCAGTCCTTCACCGAGCCGTCGCCGTACCGGCGCTCGAACCCGGGCTTCCAGAACTGCGCCTGGCTGATCGACGTCAGTGCCCACGGGGAGTCGATGTAGCTCAGATGGCCGTGGACGAGCGGGACCCTGCGGTCGAGGTAGAACTGCACGCCGGTCATCCAGTCGGTGACGAGTTCGTCCAGGCGTCCGAGCCGCGGGTCGGCCTTCGCGATGTCGCCGCCCAGCAGCGGCGCCGCCCGTTCGGCGGGGACGGCGAGGACGAACCAGTCCGCGTCGACGTCGCGCGTCGTTCCGGCGGTGTCCCGCACGCGGGCGCGGGCGATGCGGCCCTGTTCGAGGTCGAGCCCGGTGACCTCCTGCCCCATCTCGAAGGTCACGCCGAGGCTCCGCAGCTGCGCGACCCACGGGTCGATCCACGCTTCGTTGGTCGGCGCGTTGAGGAGCCGGTCGGCGTGGCCGCTCGTCCCGATGCCGAAGAGCGCGTAGACGAACGCCTGGCCCATCGAGCCGATTGTCAGCGCGCTCGCGACGTGTGCCTTCGCGGCGACGAGGTTGCGCGTCAGCGAGTCGGTGAGGATGTGGCGGTAGGTCTCGCCGAAGCGCTCGGCGCCGACCATGTCCCACCAGCTCGTGTACTCCCACTGGCCGTACCGGCGCTCGTCGCAGCTGGAGAAG
>SYBY01000527.1 GCA_005788585.1 Actinomycetota bacterium
CATGGCCACGACGCTGCGGCCGATCTCCCACGAGGACCAGCTCAGCCTCGTCGATCATCTCGACGAGCTGCGCAGCCGCCTGATCATCTGCGTGATCGGGCTCGGCATCTGCTTCGGCATCTGCTTCTGGCAGAGCGACCGTGTCCTGGAGATCGTCAACAAGCCCATTGAGACGACGCAGCGCCTGGACGGCAACGGCGGCACCGCCGACCCGCTCGAGCAGACCGCGCGCTTCCAGCGCGAGCTGGGCCAGCAGCTACGCAGCCTGACCCCGACGCTCGGCAGCGCGGCGGCGGTCACCGCGACGGCCGCCGCCAACGAGGATCTCCCGGCCGCCGAGCGCCGCGAGCTGCTCGCGCTCTCCCGCGAACTGGCCGAAGCCGAGAAGCAGACCGCCGAGGCCGCCCGGGCGACACCGACGAACCTCGCGCGCAAGCCCGTGACCCTTGGCGTGGCCGAGCCGTTCACCGCCACGATCTCGCTGGCGTTCTATGCCGGACTGCTCCTCGCGCTGCCGCTGATCCTCTACCAGCTCTTCTCGTTCCTGCTCCCGGCCTTCACGCCCCGCGAGCGCACGATCGCCGTCCCGCTGATGTTCCTGGGGCCGGTCCTGTTCATCGTCGGCGTGCTGTTCGCCTACTTCGTCGTGCTGCCGCGAGCCGTCGACTTCCTGCAGAACTTCAACGACGACAACTTCGACATCCTCGTCCAGGCCAGGGACTACTACCGCTTCAGCGTCATGTTCATGGCGGCGATCGGTCTCATGTTCCAGATCCCGCTCGTCGTCCTCGCCATCACGCAGCTCGGGATCATGACTCCCCAGCAACTGCGGAAAAACCGGGGCTATGTGCTCCTCGCCGTCGCCGTTCTGGCCGCCGTGGCGACCCCGACACCGGACCCCGTGACGATGCTCCTGTCGATGGCGCCGCTCGTCGTGCTGTTCGAGCTGAGTATTCTCCTAGCTGCCTGGCTCATCCGGATCCGCCCGCCCGACGCGGATGATGATCTCGAGCCGGACGACGACGCAGAATCCGGAGACCCGTCCCATGCTCTTTGACCTGCGCGCCGGCGGCCGTCGGCGCCTTGTACAGGTGGTGTACCTGTCCCTCGCCATCCTTCTGGGTGGCGGTCTCGTGCTGTTCGGTATCGGCGGCGACGTCTCCGGCGGCCTGTTCGACGCGTTCCGCGAGGACAGCTCGCAGAGCAACGCGACGCAGCAGCTCGAAGAGCGCCTCGACGAGGAGAACGAGAAGCTCCAGGCCAACCCGAACGACCCGGCCGCGCTGGCCGAGAAGGCGAAGCTCCACTACCAGATCGCCGGCGCAGGCGAGAACTTCAACACCGACCAGGGACGCTTCACGGCGGCGGGCCTCGCGCAGCTCCGAGAAGCCGAACGCGCGTGGAACAGATACCTCGCAACCGAACCCGAAGAGCTGAACACCGGTGTCGCCATCCAGATGGTCCAGGTCTTCAGCACAGCCGGGCTGAACAAGCCGGATGAGGCCGTCGAGGCGATGGAGCTCTACATCGAGGAGCGCCCGCCGTCGTCCAACCTGTTCGCCCAGCTCGCGCAGCTGTCCTACCTCGCCGGCCAGGACCGCAAGGGTGACCTCGCGGCGGACCGCGCGGTGGAGCTTGCGAACGAGGACGATCGCCGAACGCTGCGCGAGCAGCTGGACAGCGTGAAGACCGAGGCGCTGCAGGCCCAGGCGCAGCAGGCCGCCACGACTCCGGCTCCGGCGCCGAGCGGCTAAGCTCTTTCGTCCGTTCACGTCACGCGCGTGAACACCCCGCCCCTGTAGCTCAACTGGCAGAGCAGCGGACTCTTAATCCGAAGGTTGAAGGTTCGATTCCTTCCGGGGGCACTCGCGAAACCGCGCTATGGCACGGTTTCGTCGTTCAAGCGGTCGGCACGGTCCGCCGACTGTGTCCCAATCGCGCGCCGAGATAGCGGGCCGCTCTCGCGGCCCTCGGCCCCTGTACGAGGCAGGCGTCGTCAGCGTCAGGATCGAGCGATGACCGCCCGCGGTTGCTAGCTGGCATGCTCGTCGGCGTCGTCGGCTGAATCGACGAGTAGCCGACGATCATCGTGGGTCCTTTGAGTCTGGGCCGTCAGGTCCAGGCCCAATAGTTCGTCGGCGAGATGATCGAGGGCCAACAATGCCTGACGGGTGGCTTCTGGGGCCCTAACACGAAGGACAGCGCCACGAAGGCCGTCGGCTTCTACCAAACCGGCCATCTTGAGCAGCGTGATGACGCGCGAAGCGACGCTCTGCGTGATTCCGAGCTCCAACGCGAGCTCGGTCTGTGGTCGAGGACGCTCCAGAAGCCCGCGAACGCACGCGCGAGCTGTGTCGTCGCCGAGTAGCGTAAACAGTCGGTCCGCGGGTGCCGTCATCGGTGCCGCGTAGTATCGCAATATGGCAACTAGCGATATAACCGCCTCTCAGTGGTTCGCTGACCGCAAGGTCGAGCAGGAGGCGGCGCATGCTGGCGGCAACCTCCTTGCCGCCGCGCGGGAACGCTGCCACACGCTCCCGGACGGGCCGGTCACTCTCCTTGCGACCTCGGCGGAAGGCGTGGCGCTCGCGGGTGCGATCGTCGCGCTGCGGTCGGCGCCTACGTCATGGCGACAGGTCACTCTGCGCCAGGGGCCGGCGATCGACGGGACGGTCGCGGTAGTTGAGATGGTCCAACTCGGCGACGGGCTCCGAACGGCGCTATTACGGCGATACCCCGGTGCGCTCATCCTCGACGGCCCGGCTGTTCCCGGCCGGCGCGACTTGGCCGCAGCAGCCTAGGCGCGTCTGCGCCAGGCCAACGCCGCAGCTGCTGCGCGGCGGACGGCCTCATCCTTCGGCAGACCGCTGATCGACGCTGCAACCGCGTCCACGGACTCCTTCGTTCCCCCACCGTTTCCGGCGACCGCCCTGACCGCGGCGTTGCCAGTCTTCACGACCTGCTTCACAGTCGCGACGGCACCGGCCGCCGCCATGACGGTGCCCTCCGCACGCGACGCGTCGATCAGTTGTGCACGACGTCCCGCGCCGCCCGGGGCCGGCTCGGTAGTCCACGTCACCAACACCTCGGCATCGTTGCGCTCGAGGAGCTCGCGCGCACGCACGTAGAGCTCCTGCAACTGACCGGCTGTGTTCTCGCTGGCCGGCGCGACCCACGTCGAGTGGCCTACACAGGTTGAGGTGGCTGTATCAACCACCGCGAGGCCGACTGTGTGGCGCTGGCCGGCGACTCGCGCATGCACCGCTCCCACTCGCATGTAGGCACACTACTGATCATGACCGGATTTGTGGGGATGCGTCTCGGCGGTCCAAGCGGTGATCGGTACGAGCTGATCCGGGCCCTGGGCTCCGGCGCGTTCGGGGACGCGTGGGAAGCTCACGATCACGACGAGGACAGCACGGTCGTCGTGAAGCTGCTGTCCCCGGCAACCAACCCGGACGACGTGCTGCGCGAGGCGTCGCTCCATCGACGACTGAGTACACATCCGCGTGTCGTTTCTATGCGGAACGTCGAGATCGGCGCGAACCCTTCCTCATTCGTGGTCTCGGAGTTGGTGCCCGGGGGAGCGCTCGACGGAGTGCTGGCTGTGCGACGTCCGACGGTTGTCGAGAGCCAGCGATGGTTGCGCGACGTGCTCGAAGGTCTGGCCCACGCACACGGAATGTCGGTTCTACATCGGGACGTCAAGGCATCCAACGTCCTGCTCGGCCCTGACGGGCACGCGATGCTCACCGATTTCGGGGTCGCTGACGACTCTGTCCGCCGAGCGGTCACAGAACCCGGCATGTATCCGCTGACGATGCCGCCGGAGTTCGGGTACGTTCCGACATCGCGCCAGACTGACCTTTGGTTGGCTGGAATGCTCGGCTACCAGCTGCTGACCGGGCGCCGGCCGTCATTGGCGGAGGCTCACGCCAGCGGCGTGGCGCTCGCTCACCGGTTGAGCCCTGATGTGCCGCTCGCTCTCGCTCGTGCAGTGCATTCTGGCCTCGCCGTTGATCCGTCCGACCGCCCCGATTGCGCCGAACGGATGCTGGAAGACATCAGCGCGCCCGAGATACGGGCGGGTTGGCACGACGTCGATACCGCAGGCGATCCGGATCTTGTCCGTGCATGGCAAGCTGATGAGGCTGGCGGCGAGTACACCGTTGAGATCCGCCGCCGCGTCAGGGGCGGCGGCTACCGGGTATCGGCTCGCGCGAAGCCCGGAAGCAGGTTGCGTGCGCGTCGACGGTTCGATGCCCCGACGTTGGCGGGCGCGCACCAGGCTGCGCGGTCCTGGCTGCTGCGCGTCGTTGGAGGGAACCCGCTCTAGGTCTCAATGCGTGTGACGCCTTCGGGCGCTTCTAGCCCAGTAGCGCCTGGCGCTTCGCTCAGCCGCGTGCGCCGCGCAGCCAGGCGCGAATCTCGTCCCCATGCTCATCCAGCCCGGGCGGCGGGCGCCGGGTGACCGTCGGGGTGTCGTAGAGCCCGATCGGTGAGGCCGGAGTCCGCACGCCGCCGTGGTCGTCGACGATGTCGAGCCCCAGGGACTCCGCCAGTCCGAACGCGCCCGCCAGGTCGTTCACCGGCCCGGCCGGCACGCCTGCGTCGTTCAGCTGGGCCTCCCACGTCGCACGATCCTCGCGCGTCAGCGCGCCCTCCAGCAGCGGTCGCAGCGCCGCATGGTGCTCGACGCGTGCCACGTTCGTGGCAAAGCGCGGGTCGTCTGCCAACTCCGGCTGCCCGACGACCGTGGCCAGCGCCCGGAACTGCCGGTCGTTGCCCGCGCAGATCATGAGCGGCCCGTCCGCGCATGCGTACGTCGCGAACGGCTCGATGCTCGGATGGCGCGTCCCCAGCGCGCGCGGGACCACCCCCGCGTTCAGGAAGCCAGTCGCCTGGTTGGCCAGCGCCGCCAGCACGGTGCCGAGCAGCGTGATCTCGACCATCTGCCCGTGCCCGCTGCGATCGCGTTCGCGCAGCGCCGCGAGGATGCCGACGGTGGCGTTCAGCCCCGCGATCACGTCGACCAGCGCGACGCCGACCTTCGCGGGGTCGCCGCCCTCCGCGCCGGTCACGCTCATGAGCCCGCCCACGGCCTGCACCAGCGGGTCGTAGCCCGGCATCCCCGCGCCGGCGCCGCTGCCGAACCCATTGATGGCGCAGTAGACGAGCCGCGGGTCCTCGGCCGCCAGGTCCTCGTAGCCCAGGCCGAACCGCTCCATCGCGCCCGGCTTGAGGTTCGCGATCACCACATCGGCGCGGCGGGCGAGTTCTCGCGCCAGCCGGCGGTCCTCGTCGTCGCGCAGGTCGAGCACCACCGACCGCTTGTTGCGGTTGGCGGCCATCGCGTAGGTCGCGCTGCCGTCCGCGGCAAACGGCGGCCCCCACCCGCGGGTGTCGTCGCCACCGGGCGCCTCGACCTTCACGACATCGGCGCCCAGGTCACCCAGGGTCTGGGCGGCCAGCGGCCCGGCGAGGATCCGGGAGAAATCGGCGACGAGGATGCCGTCGAGCGGCGCGGTGCGGTCCACGGCGCAACCGTACCCCGCCGAATAGCATCTGCGCCCATGCCCCTCGCCTGCCTGGACGGTGTCGTCGGTCCCGCCGCCGACGCGCGCCTCCCCGTCACCGACGAGGGGCTGCTGCGCGGCGACGGCGTCTTCGAGGTCGTCCGGCTGTACGACGGTCGCCCGTTCGCGCTGGCCGAACACCTGACGCGGATGGCCGGGTCTGCACAGAACCTGCGCCTCCCGATCGACCTCACCGCGGTCGCCGCCGACGTCGATGCGCTGCTGAACGCCCGGCCCGGGTTCGAGGGCGCGCTGCGCATCGTCATCACGCGGGGCGGGCACCGGCTGCTGCTGCTCGAGGAGCTGTCGCCCGCGCCCGACCTGCTCGCCGTCGTGCCCGTCACCTACGCGCCGACGCGGATCCTCGACGGCATCAAGTCGCTGTCCTACGCCGCCAACATGCTCGCCACGCGGGTCGCGCGCGAGCAGGGCGCCGACGAGGCGCTGCTCACCACGCCCCACGGCCGGGTGCTCGAGGCCCCGACGAAGTCGCTCTTCTACGCGCTCGGCGACGGTGGCCCGCTGTACACGCCGCCGCTCGACGACCACATCCTCGACTCGATCACCCGGCGCCGCCTCATCGAGCTCGTCCCGATCCAGGAGCGTGTCACGCCACTGGACGACCTGACGGGCGCGACCGAGGCGTTCCTGGCCTCCACGACGCACGAGGTGCTCGCCATCGCCCGGGTCGGCGACCGCGAGCTCCCGTCCGCGCCCGGCCCGCTCACCGCCGCCGCGGCCGCCGCGGTCCGTGCGCACGTCGAGGCGGAGCTCACCGCCGCGTGAAGGTCGTCACCGTCATCGGCAACCGGCCGCAGTTCGTCAAGGCGGCCGCGGTCAGCCGTCGCCTGCGAGAGGAGCACACCGAGATCCTCGTCCACACCGGCCAGCACTACGACGACGAGCTGTCGACCGTGTTCGTCGAGGAGCTCGGCATCCCGCGGCCGGAACTCGAACTCGGCCTGGGCGGTGGCACGAACACCGAGCAGACCGGCCGGATGCTCGCCGCACTGGCGCCGCTGCTCGCCGATGAGCAGCCCGACGCCGTCCTCGTCTACGGCGACACGAACTCCACGCTGGCCGGCGGACTCGCCGCCGCGCAGGCCCAGATCCCGGTGGCCCACGTCGAGGCCGGGATGCGGTCGTTCGACCGCCGGATGCCGGAGGAGCTCAACCGGGTGCTCACCGACCACCTGTCCACGCTGCTCCTCGCGCCCAGTGACACCGCGGTGGAGAACCTTCGCCGCGAGCACGTCGCCGGCACGGTCGAGCAGGTCGGGGACGTCATGGTCGACATCGCCATGCTCCTCCAGCCCCGCGCCCATGCCGACACCGGCGCACCGGCGCGGCTGGGTGCGCCGGACTCGGGGTTCGTGCTCGCCACCGCGCACCGCGCGGGCAACGTCGACGACCCCGACCGTCTGCGGGCGCTCGTGGCGCTCCTGCGCGGCGTGGAGGGCCCGGTCGTCCTCCCGCTGCATCCGCGGACACGCGCGCGCCTCGAAGCCGCCGGCCTGCTTGACGACCTGGCCGCCGACGTGACGATCACCAAGCCGCTGGGCTATCTCGACTTCACGGCGCTGCTCGTTCGGGCCGGAAGGGTCCTCACCGATTCGGGCGGCGTCCAGAAGGAGGCGTACCTCGCCGGGGTGCCGTGCGTGACGATGCGCGACACCACCGAGTGGGTCGAGACCGTCGACGTCGGGTGGAACGTCCTCGTGGATCTCGACCTCGACCGTGCCCGCGCGGCGCTGGCCGCCACACCGCCATCCGAACGCCCCGAGCTCTACGGCGACGGTGACGCGGGCGGGCGCGTCGTGGCGGCCGTGACGCGCCTGGTGTCGTAGGACACCGCCCGCGCCACCATTACGCTGACCCTATGGATGGTCGACGCCTCCTGTCCGTCGGGCTTGTCGCCGGTCTCCTCGTCGCGACGCTCCTCGCGAGCCTGCTCGTCCTGCAGACCGAACAGGCGGACGATCGTGAGGAGGCCCGCAGCGTCGCCGATCAGGCGTCGGCGGCGATCGTGTCGACGCTGCGTCTCGCCGGCCTCAGCGTGCGGGGGGCGGACGGCCTGCTGACCGCCGGGGACATCCCGCCGCCGCGCTTCACCCCGTTCGCACGGGACGTCCTCGATGAGCGGATCGTCACCGTCCTGGGGTGGGCGCGCCTCGTGTCCGCAGACGAGCGCCGCGCGTTCGAGCGGGCGACCGGGCGGCCGATCGTGGCCCCGTCCCCCGACGGTGAGCTGCGCCGCCAGGGCGACGCCGCGGAGTACCTGCCCATCGCCCGGCTGCGGCCGGACACCAGGACGGTACGCAGCGCGCTCGGCTACGACCAGTACGCGGAGCCCAGCCGCGCGCGAGCCGCGAGGGCCGCGCGGGACACCGGCCGGCCACGACTCACCGCGCCGCTCGTCCTGGTCGGTTCACGACGCCCCGCGGTCACGGTCTACCAGGCCGTCTACGACCAGCGCGAACCCACACGCACCGTGTCCGAGCGCCGCCGGGCGTTCCGCGGGACGCTCGGGGGCGCGCTGTCGGTCGATCGCTTGGAGGAGCTGGTCACCGCGCAGCTGCCCGAGGGCGCCGCGTTCGGCGTCCGGGACGGGGAACAGGTGCTCATCGCCGGCCCCTCCGACCCTCAGGCCACCCGCACGGTCGCCGCGCTTGGCCGCCGGTGGGCGATCAGCGTCGTGCCCGGGCACACGTCCTCCCACGCGCTGCCGGTCGTCATCGCGGTCGGCGGGACGATCCTCGCGCTGCTCGCCGGCGCCGTGGTCGCGCTGTCGCGCCGCCGCGAGAGGACCCTCGAGGCAGATCGCGAGCTCGCCCGGCGCCTCGCCGAGCGCGACGCGCTGCTCCTCGATGTCGGCGCGGCGGTCGACGTCGCGGGGTCGATGAACGAACGCACGCAGGCGGTCGCCGAACTGCTGGCGACGCGCTTCGCCGACGTCTGCGTCATCTCCCATCTCGACGGCACCGGTGGCCTGCGTCGGATCGGCCACGCGGCGCGCCGGCCGCGCGATGCCGACCTGCTGGCGATGCTCCCGCTCCCGGCGCCCGACAGCGGCGAGGCGGCGGTCGTGCGGCGGGGGGAGCCGCTGCTGATCAGCCACGTCGACGACGAGCTCGTCCGGCGGATCTCCACGTCGGAGGAGGAGGTCGCCATGCGGCGCGAGATCGGCATCCGCTCGTCGATGATCCTTCCGATGGCCGCGCAGGGGGTCGTCAACGGCGCCATCACGCTCGCGATCCGCGGCGAGCACGGCCGCCGGTTCGGCCCCGACGACCTGGCGTTCGGCGCGCAGCTCGCGCAGCGCGCGTCGCTCGCGCTGGACAACGCGCGGCTGTACGAGAGCGAGCACGAGATCGCCACGACCCTGCAGCAGGCGCTGCTGCCGCCGCGGTTGCCTGCACCACCCGGGGTCGAGGTCGCGGTGCGGTACCGGCCGGCGGGGACGGGGGTGATGGTCGGCGGTGACTTCTACGACCTGTTCCGCGCGGCGGAGGGCTGGATTGCGGTGGTCGGCGACGTGCGCGGCAAGGGCCCGCGGGCGGCCGCGGTCACGGCGCTCGTCCGGCACACGCTCCGCGCTCGTGCATCGACCGACGGGGTCGTCGCCGCGCTGCACTCGGTCAACGATGCGCTTCGCAACGAGCACGACGACGAGCTCTTCTGCTCGGTCGCCGCCGTGGAGTTCACCCTCGACGGCGACCCGCCCCAGTCCGGCCGCCTGCGGGCGGTCGCCGCGGGACATCCTCCCCCGCTCATCCTGCGCGCGGATCGCGAGCTGGAGGTCCTCCCCGTCCGCGGGCGGCTGCTCGGGCCGTTCGACGACCCGCACCTGCGGACCTCCGACACCACGCTGCTCCCCGGCGACGCTGTCCTCCTGTACACCGACGGCCTGTCCGAGGCACGTCGCGACGGGCAGCAGTTCGGCGAGGATCGCCTGCACGAAGCGGCACAGGCCGCGCCGCGCGGGTCGCTGACCGGGATGCTCACCCACGTCGAGCTCGAAGCGGTGAGCTTCGCGCAGGGACAGCCGCAGGACGACATCGCCCTCGTCGCGCTCCGGCTCCCGCTGCCCGGCGGGGCGACCGGGCAGGAATGGGTGGCCGGCGGCGCGACCGCCTGAACGCGGCCGCGCCGACGCGGTTCCCTACCCGCCGATGTAGGGCGTGATGAACCGGCACCCCGGCCGGCGAGCCGTCGACGGGTCGAGGCCATTCAGCATGAGGCGCAGCGCGATCGAGTCGAACGCGATCGCGACGTGGTCGACATAGTCGAGCGAGCACGCGCTCTGCACCACGATGTTGGTCGCATTGGGCGCGTTGAGGGCCTGCGACCGGAAGGGCGTCACGACGGTGTCGTACTTCGTCGAGATCATCGTGTACCGGATGCCGGGTGCGGTTTCGCCCAGGGCGTTCACGCCCTGCACATAGGGCGAGAACGTCTGCTGGTCGAGCAGCCCGGGGGCGCCGCTCCCCAGGGCGGCATAGATCGGCTCGGCCAGCCACGGCACGAACGTGCGCAGCGCGCGCCCGGCCGTGGCGATGCCGTTCAGCGTGGTGCCACGCGTGTTCGGCGCGAGGCCGACGACCGCGCCGACCTTGTCGCGGCCCGCGCGCAGCGAGTACGCGCGCACCAGGAGGCCGCCCTGGGAATGCCCGACCAGGTCAACCTTCGGCGCGCCCGTGCGTGCACGGACCGTCTCGACGAAGTCTGCGAGGACCTGCTCGCTCTGCGCCAGCGGTGTGAGACCGCCGATGATGCCCAGCGAGATCGCCGTGTGCCCGTAGTTGAACGCGAAGACGCAGTAGCCGTGGTTCTTCAACAGGGGGGAGGCCGCGTTCCAGTTCAGACCCATGTTCACCCCGGTGGCGTGGACGAGCACCACGGGCCGGGGATGCGCCGTGGTCGGTTTGCACGTCCAGTCGTTTGCGCCGGGCGGCGGGCTGTCGGGGCCGCGCAGCAGCGCTTGCCCGGCGGCGATCGAGTTGTACGTCACGGGCAGTGCGGCGCTCGTGGCCGGCAGGGCGAGCGCGAGCACGCCGGCGATTCCGGCAGCGGCAAGCGCGCGCCGTAGGCGCGTCTGGGACATGACCTCTCCTCCAAGAGTCGCGGGGGAGTGTTTTAGGAACCCGCGCGATCCCAAACTACCCGGACGGCCACGTGGTGGCAACCCTGACCGGCACTAGCATCGGGTGCAATGCGACACGGCGCGCCAGAGCCCCTGCCGCCCGGCAGGTCCGGAATATCGCCCGCCGATGTCGCGGCATCCCAGCGCGGGCGGCTGCTGGACGCGATGACGCAGCTCTGCTTCGAGGTCGGCTATCCCGCGGTGAGGATCGCGGATCTGGCGACCGCGTCCCGGACTGCGAAGCGGACCTTCTACGCGCATTTCACCGATCGCGAGGACTGCTTCCTCGCCGCCTATGAACGCGTTGACGCGGAAGCCTTCGACGCGCTGGCCCGCGGCGCCGCGACCGCCGAGGACCCGCTCGGCAGGATCGAAGCGGCACTCGCCGAGCTGTTCGCGCAGCTCGCCGGCGCCCCAGCGCGGGCCCATCTCTACGTCCTCGCGTCCCTTGCCGTCGGACCGCGCGTGACCGCGCGCCGGGCAGAGACGCTCGAGCAGCTCGCGAACCTGTACATCGCGCTGCACCAGCAGGTGCTCCCGTCCTACTCGCCGAGTACGCCGCTGTCACGTCTGCGTGCGCTGTCGGTGGTCGGGGCCGTCGAGCTCCCGATGGTCACCACCATCCGGGAGGACGGCGCGGACGCCCTACCCCCGCTGGCTCCCGAGCTCGCCCGGACGGCCTACGCGCTGGTCTACGGCGCGTAGGCCGTTTCAGGCTGCGCCGCCGCCGAGCCGGCGAACCGGGACGCCCGCCGCGGTGAACGGCGTCGCGTCCAGCACGCCGCGCCCGTCGACGATCGCGCGGACGCCCGCGAGGTCCTCGGGCTGCAGGCGCGCGTACTCGGCGTGGTCGGCCTGGATGACCGCGCCGTGGACGGGGACGCCGTCCCACGGCTCGAACCCCAGCGCCCGCAGCTCATCGGGCGCGTAGAGCGGATCGGAGGCGACGGCGACGGCCCCGCGGGCGCGCAGGTTGTCGCGCAGCGGGACGGCGCCGCTGAACGCCGTCTCCTTCACGCCGCCGCGGTACGCCACGCCGAGGATGAGGACGCGCTTGCCCTCCAGCCCGCCGAGCAGGTCCTGCAGCACGCCGACGGCGTACGCGGGCATCGCCTCGTTGACGTGCCGCGCGACCGCGGGAAGCTGAGCGCCTGGGTCGCCGGCGAGATAGAACCGGGGGTAGACCGGGATGCAGTGCCCGCCCACGGCGACGCCGGGGCGGTGGATGTGGCTGAACGGCTGCGAGTTGGCGGCGTCGATGACGCGCTGCACATCGATGCCGAGGCCGTCGGCATGGCGGGCGAGCTCATTCGCGAACGCGATGTTGATGTCGCGGTACGTGGTCTCCGCGAGCTTCGTCAGCTCCGCCGCCTCCGCGCCGCCCATCGCGCGGACCTCGACGTCGGGCAGGAAGGACCCGTACAGCGCGACACCGCGCTGCTCGCCCGCCGGGTCCAGTCCGCCGACGAGCTTCGGGTAGGTCGCGAGATCCTGGAGGATCCGGCCGCTGAAGACCCGTTCGGGGGAGAAGACGACGTGGAAGTCGATGCCGGCGCGCAGCCCGCTGATGGTGGCCAGCGCGGGCGCGATGCGGGTGCGCGTGGTGCCGACGGGCACCGTCGTCTCGATCGCGACGGTGATGCCGCGGTGGCCGGTCTGCGCCGCGGCGGCCAACCCGGTGCCGATGTCCCGCACCACGGCGTCGAGGGCCGACCAGTCCGGTGTGCCCTCGTCATTGACGACGAGGGGCGGCACGGCGATGACGAGCTCCGGTCCGGCGGCGATGGCGGCGGCGGTGTCGGCGGTGGCCCGGAGGCGTCCGCCCCCGACGGCGTCGCGCAGCGCATCGTCGAGCCCGGCCTCGTTGGGGAACGGCGCGCGCCCGGCGTTCACCGCCTCGACGACGGCGGGGTCGATGTCGCACCCGGTGACGGAGTGGCCGGTTCGCGTGAGCTGGGCGGCGATCGGCAGGCCGATCTTCCCAAGGGCAACCACGACGGCGTTCATAGCTCCGCCAATCGCCCGCAGGTTGTCCCGGCGACCACGACGGCGTTCATGGGCGCACCGTCTCGCCCGTCTGGGCGCTGCGCAGCGCAGCGTCGGCCACGCGGACGGTGTGCAGGCCCTCAGCCAGCGTCACGACGCCTGCGTCGTCGTCCCCGCCGACGTAGCGCACGAACGCCTCGAGCTCGGTGCGCAGCGGCTCGGGGCGCGGCAGCGCGAAGCGGATGCTGTCGCCCTCGCTGACTCCGCGCAGGGCCTGGGCGAACGGGTCCTCGGTCTGCCGCGACGCGTTCTTGAAGAGCACCAGGTCGCCGGTGAGCGTGTCGGCCTCGAGCATGCCCCGCTCGCCGAGGATCCGGGTCCGGCGGCGCTTGGTGGGGGTGACGCGGTCGACGACGCAGTTGAAGGTCGTGTCGTTCGCCAGGCGGCCGGTGATGAGGACGAGATCCTCGTGCGGCTCGCGGCCCATGCGGATCGACGTCTGCGCGGCGACCTGCGCGATGTCGGCCCCGCCGAGCCAGCGCACGAGGTCGAGGTCGTGGGTCGCGAGGTCCATCACGACGCCCACGTCGCGGATGCGGTCCGGGAACGGGCCGACCCGCTCGGTGGCGATGAGGAAGACCTGCCCGACGTCCTCGAGGTGATCGCGCACGCCGAGCAGCGCGGGGTTGTAGCGCTCGACGTGGCCCACAGCGCCGCGCACCCCCGCGGCCTCGATCGTCGTCAGGAGCTGCTCGGCTTCGGCGACCGTCCCCGCGAGGGGCTTCTCGACGAGGACGTGCACGCCTGCGTTCGCCAGCTGGGCGGCGACCTCGGCGTGCTGGGCCGTGGGCACGGCGACGATGGCGAAGTCGGGGCGCTCGGCGGCGAGCAGCGCGTCGACGGAGCCGTGTACCCGGGCGGGGTCCAGCACCGCGCCGTAGCGGTCGCCGCCGGGATCGACCGCCCCGGCAAAGCGCGCGATGCCGGCCGTCTGCAGCAGGCGGGCGTGGTGGCGGCCGATCATGCCGAGGCCGATCACCGCGCCGCTGGGTCCTGAGGTCGGAGGCACGGCGAGCTAGGGTATCCCGCGCATGGGCGACTCCGCCGATTCCTCAGCCCCCGGG
>SYBY01000528.1 GCA_005788585.1 Actinomycetota bacterium
AGGAGGCGACGGCATGAGGCGCCTCGCGACCGACACCATGATCATGGCCGAGCGCAACCTGGTGCGCCTGCCGCGCAACCCGGACCTGTTCACGGCCTTCACGATCCAGCCGATCATGTTCGTGCTGCTGTTCGTCTACGTGTTCGGCGGGGCGATCAGCACGCCGGGCTACGACTACGTCGACTTCCTGATCCCGGGCATCATCGTCCAGAACATCGCGTTCGGCGGGTTCATCACGGCGATGGGGCTGGCCGAGGACCTCAACCGCGGACTCATCGACCGCTTCCGTTCGCTGCCGATGTCCCGCGCCGCGCTGCTCGCGGGCCGCACCCTGTCCGACGTCGCGACGAACACGCTCTCGATGGTGATCCTCATCGTCACCGGGCTGATCATCGGCTTCTCGTTCGACGCGAACGTCGGCGAGATCCTGCTGGGCGTCGTCCTGCTGCTGTTCTTCGGCTACGCGTTCAGCTGGGTCTTCGCGTTCCTGGGGATGCTCGTGACCACGCCCGAGGCGGCGAACTCGCTGGGCTTCATGCTGGTGTTCCCGCTGACGTTCATCAGCTCGGCGTTCGTGCCGACGGAGTCGATGCCGAGCGCGCTGCAGTGGTTCGCCGACGTCAATCCGTTCACGGTCGTCGTCGACGCGATGCGCGCGCTGTGGCTGGGCGCTCCCGCGGGGAACGACGTCTGGGGCGCATTCGTCTGGTCGGCGGTGATCATCGTGGTGTTCGCACCGCTCGCCGTCTGGCGGTACCGCGCCGCGGCCGAGCGGTAGGTGATGAACTCCCGGGCATGATCGCCGTGACCGGAGCCACCGGGGAGCTGGGCGGCCGCGTTGCCGCTCGGCTCGCCGCGGCGGGTGCCGGCCAGCGCCTCGTCGTCCGCGACGAGGCGCGCGCGCCCGAACTCGCGGGCGCGGAGGTCGCGCTCGCCGCCGGCTACCACGACCGCGACGGGATGACCGCCGCGCTCCAAGGAGCGGACACGCTCTTCCTCGTGTCCGGCCGCGAGGCCGCCGACCGTGTCGCGCAGCACTACACCGCGGTCGACGCAGCCGTGGACGCCGGGGTGCAGCGCATCGTCTACACGTCGTTCCTCGGGGCGGCGCCCGATGCGACCTTCACGCTTGCGCGCCACCACCATCTCACCGAGGAGCACATCCGCGCGACGGGGCTCGCGCACACGTTCCTGCGCAACAGCATGTACCTCGACTTCGTGCCGTTCTTCGCGTCGGCAGACGGCGTGATCGCGGGGCCCGCGGGCGACGGGCGCTGCGCGTGGGTCTCGCGCGACGACGTCGCCGATGTCGCGGCGGCCGTCCTCACGACAGCCGGCCACGACGGCCTGACCTATGAGCTGACCGGACCCGACGCGCACACCCTGACCTGGGCGGCGGAGCAGCTCACCCGCGTGTGCGGGCGCGAGGTGCGCTACGTCGACGAGACGCTCGAGCAGGCGTACGCGTCACGTGCGCACTACGGCGCGCCGGACTTCGAGGTCGAGGGGTGGGTGACGTCGTACCTCGCGGTCAAGGAGGGCGAGCTGGATGTCGTCACCGACACCGTGCAGCGGCTCGTCGGCCACCGGCCTCAGGCGCTGCCGGAGTTCCTGGAGCGGAACCCCGGCAGCTGGGCGCACCTGGCGCCCGCCTGAGCGCTGGGACTACTGGGCGACGCCGAACGCGCCGTCCGGGCCCGCGGCCCGCAGGAGGGCGGCGGCCATGGCCTGCTGGCCGGCGAACTTGGGGTGGTAGGCCTCAAGCGGCCAGAGACCGGAGCCGGTCCACTCCCACACCCAGCTCGCGCTGTTCTCGCGATACGGGTCCGGGTTCGGCTCGCGGCCGACGAACAGGTCCTTCGTCGGGATCAGCTGCACGAAGCCTGCGCCGTACTTGGCATTCGCGGCAGCCGCGGCGTTGAGGACGGCCTGGTCGCCGAGGTCGCCGAGCTCACGCGCGCCCTGGCCGGACCGGTAGGCGTCGAACAGCCCGCGCAGGACGTAGCCCGACGGCTGGGACAGGTACGGGTAGGACAGCACGACGATCTTCGCGCCGGGGCGCAGTCGCGCCCGCGCCTGATCGAGGATCTTCAGTGCCGCGGCCTGGACCCGCGGGATGCCGTTCTTGCCGTCGTTGACCGCCTTGCGGCAGCGCGTCGGGTCGGACGACACGGCAGCGAAGCACTGGACGACGATGTTCGCGAAGCCGACGTCGTTGCCGCCGATGGTCAGCGCGACGAGGTCGGTCTCGGGCGTCACGGCGCTGACCTGCGACTGCAGATCGGGCACCACGCCACCGACGGTGATGGCGCCGCCGCACGCGTTGTTGCGGACGTTCACGGTCATACCGCGGTCGCGCAGCGTCTGGGCGTACAGCTGGCCCCACACGCGGGAGCTGCGCCCGCAGACGAGGTCGGTGTAGCTGCCGGCGCCGTTGCCGGACGAGTAGCTGTCGCCCAGGATCACGAGATCCAGGGTCTTGGCGTTCGCCGGTGCTGCTGCGGCCATCGCGGTGGCGGCGGCGCAGAGCACCGTCACGAGCACGCGGGTGCGTCGGGACATCGAGATTCCCCCTCACATCAGGACAGTGAAAAACCCCGCGCCCCCATGCGCGCGGGTACCGGACCGTACCCCGAGCGCGTGCGGCGTAGCAACAGCGGGCACCTGAGATGCGACGCGCTGCGGCACGTGCACCGCACGTATGGTGCGCCGTGGACGTTGACACCGTATGGTGTCGTATCGCTATGGCCACACGATTCCAGCGCCGCACCGTGGAGTTGCCGGATGGCATCGCCGCACTCGGCCCCGACACCGTTGACAAGGTCCACACCCTCGTCCACCAGGCCGAGCGCCGGCAGGCGGCTGAACTGCGTGATGCGCTCGACCGCACGCTGAAGATCGTGCCGCGCCCGCTGCGCGGCGCCGTGAAGAAGGTGGTGGGGGCATGAGCGCTGACCTCGCCCGCGAGGCCGAGCTCGGACGCCTGGCCCGCGTGTTGGGCGTGGAGGTCGATGCGCTCGACGATCTCACCGGTGCCGACCCCGAGGACGTGCGCGTACTCACCCAGAGCATCGCCGAGCACCTGCACCACCGGCACGCCGGCGCGTTCGATCGCGCGATCGCGGTCGCCGGCAAGCTGCCCTCGGCCATGACCGCGAAGCTCGCCCAGCACGCCATGGGCCCGGCGCTCAGCGCCCGAGCCGCCGGGCTGCTCGAGCCCAAGCAGGCCGCCGACCTGGCCAAGCGCCTGCCACCGCTCTTCCTCGCCGACGTCGCCGCGCACGCCGACCTACGTCAGGTCGGACCGCTCGTCGACGGCATCTCCGCCGAGGTCATGGGCGAGGCCGGTGCGGCGCTGCGCGAGCGCGAGGAGTGGATCGTGCTCGGCGCCTTCGTGGGTCACGTCGACGAGGAGGCGCTCGTCGAGCTGGTCGACGTCTTCGACGCCGAGGCGCTGCTGCGCGTGGGGCCGTTCGTCGACGCGCCCGAGCGCTTCGAGACGATCTTCGGCGCCCTGTCGGACGAGCGCCTGGACGACCTGGTCGGGGTGGCGGCCGGCCTCGATCTCGGCACGCAGCTCGACACGATGGTCGAGCACCTGTCCGACGCTCAGGCTTCGCGCCTGGACGCGGCCCGCGTCAGCTGAACAGGTCGCCCGCGCGGATCCGCGCCGCCATGTCCTTGGACTCGGCGCGGTACGCCGTGCCGTCCTCGAACTCGATGACCGGGAGCATGACCTGACCGGAGAGCTCCTTGACGTCCTTGCGGCGCCCGCGCGGGAACGCGCCGTGCTTGACGATCTCGTATTCGATGCCCTGCTCGTCGAGGGCCTTCTGGACCTTCCAGCACGCGTCGAGATCGGTGTGCGCGAAGGTGAACGGGCAGCGGTGCAGCTTGATGGCCATCGGGTCATCATCCCCGATCCCCTTATTCAACGTGACGTCAAATAGCTGATACGGTCGCCGGGCCGTGCGGCGCCACCGGATCGATCTCCACTCCCACTTCGTCCCGCCGTTCTACCGCGAGGCGCTGCGGCGGCGCGGGATCTCGCGCATTGCCGGCGCCCCCTTCCCGTCGTGGACCCCCGCCGCCGCGATGCGCTTCATGCAGCGGTTCGGGATCCAGGCCCAAGTCGTGTGCATCTCCGAGCCCGGGGTCTCCGTCTTCCCCGACGACGAGGCCGCGGCGCTCGCCCGGCGGGTCAACACGTACGCGGCGCAGCTCCTGCGTGACCATCCGACGCGGTTCGGTGCGCTCGCGCTGCTGCCGCTGCCGCAGGTCGACGCGTCGGTCGCCGAGGTCGCGCATGCGCTCGACGAGCTGGGTCTCGACGGCGCGGTGCTGCAGGCCAGCTACGACGGACGGACGCTCGCCGACCCGGCCTTCGCGCCTGTCCTCGCGGAGCTCGACAGGCGGGGCGCCTACGTCTTCGTGCACCCCGGTGCGCCGCCGGCGGACGACCGGCCGGGCCTGCCCCTCCCGGCGTTTCTGTACGAGTTCACGTTCGACACCACGCGTGCGGTCGCGGCGCTCCTGTCCGCGGGGGCGTTCGCCCGGTATCCGCGCATCCGTTGGCAGTTCGCGCACGCGGGCGGCGTGGTGCCGGGCCTGAGCGAGCGACTCGCGGCGCACGCCGAGCGCACCGGGGGCGCGGCGGCTCGCGAGGCGACGGTTCGTGCGCTCGCCGGCCTGCACTACGACACCGCGCTGTCGGGGGCGCCCACCGCCATGGCGGCGCTGCGCGAGGTCACCTCGCTCGACCACATCGTCTTCGGGACGGACTGGCCGTTCGGGCAGGCGCTGACGCTGACGGCCGGCGACCCGCAGCCCGAGCTCTCCCAGAGCTTCGCCCCCGCCGAGCGGCGCGCCGTCGAGCGCGAGCACGGGCTCGCGCTGGTTCCCCGGCTCGCCCGCGCGCTGGGGGCGGCGTGACGGGGCGGGTCACCCGGCGCGAGTTGCTGGTCGCCGGGGCGGCCGCCGCGGTCGCGGGCCGCAGCGGCATGGCCTGGGCCGCAGCGCCGGTGCCGCGGACGGTGGACGTCCACGCGCACGCGGTGCTGCCGGCCTTCGAGGCGGTCTTCGCGCGTCGCGGGTCCCGGATCGTCGGTGGTGTCCCGGCTCCAGCTTGGTCGCCGGAGGACGCGCTTGCCACGATGGACGCGCAGGGCGTCGGCGCGCAGGTCCTGAGTGTCCCCGAGCCGTCGCTCACGCTGGTCGGGCGGCGCGAGCGGGCGACGCTTGCACGGTTGTGCAACGAGCAGCTCGCCGCGGTGGTGCGCGCGCACCCCGGGCGCTTCGGCGGCTGGGCCGTGCTGCCGATGCACGACCCGATCGCCGCGCTGCGCGAGCTCGCACGCGTGCGGAGGCTCGGGCTCGACGGGGTCGTGCTCCCGACGAGTGTCGACGGGGTGTACCTCGGCGACCCGCGTCTCGATCCGGTGCTGCACGCGCTCAACCGGATCGCGATGCCGGTCCTCGTCCACGCCACGCCGCTGCCCGAGCACGACCGGCCCGAGCAGCCTGGGCTGCCCGACGCGCTGCTGGAGTTCCCCTTCGAGATCGTCCGCGCCACCACCGTGATGATGTACGCCTCGACGCTGGCCCGGTTCCGGCGCCTGCGCCCGATCCTCGCCGACGGCGGCGGGGCGGTGCCGTACCTCAGCCACCGCACGTCGCTCTTCGGGCTCGAGACGGGGCTGTCGAACTTCTTCCAGCGGCGGGTCTCGCTGCCGCCCGGACTCGACCTCGCCCGGGTGCTCTCCTGGCTGCGCTTCGACACGGCCGGCGCATCCATGCCGGCACAGATTCGGTCGATGCGCGAGCTCGTGCCGGTCGGGCAGATCCTGCTTGGGACGGACTGGCCGATGACCCCATCGGCGGCCGGCGGGACGCCGCAGCCGGAGTTGGCCCGGAGTCTCTCGCCGCAGGCGCAGAGCCTTGTGCGCGGCGAGTCGGCGCGGGCGCTGCTCCCCGGCCTCGCGGGGCGTATGGCCTGAGCGTGTCGTACGCTCGGCCGGTGTCCTCCGCGCCTGAGAATCCACCGGTCGACCGCCGCGCGCGGCGCAAGGCCGAGACGCGCGGCAAGCTCGTCGACGCCGCGCGGGCGCTGTTCGCGCGCCAGGGTATCGATGCCACGCGGATCAACGAGATCACCGAAGAGGCGGACGTCGGCTTCGGGTCGTTCTACAACTACTTCGAGGACAAGGACGCGATCGTCGCGGCGGTCCTCGAGGACGTCGCGTCGGCCGCGGCCGCAGGCATCGACCAGACGACCGCGGACATCGAGGACCCGGCCGAGGTTGTCGCGTTCGCACACCGCTGGCTCGTGCAGCGCGCAGGGTCCGACGAGCAGTGGGGGTGGCTCCTGGTCCGCCTCGAGGTCACCCACGACCTGGCCTTCCGCGCGCTCGGCCCCTACGCGGTGCGCGACCTGCGCCGGGGGATCGAGGCCGGCCGGTTCGCCGTCGCCGACGAGACGGTCGCGCTGATCTCCACCGGCGGCGCGCTGCTCGGGGTCATGCGCGCGGTCCTCGAGGGCCGCGTCACGGCTGAGGACGCTGCGCGGCCCCATGCCGAAGGCGTCCTGCGTCTCTTCGGGCTGGACCCCGCCGACGCCGCGGAGGTGGCCGCACGGCCCATGCCGGACGGCTGATCCTGGGCGGTAGTACGACCGTCCTATCGTAATTGACGAACTCATCAACTTTGCGCTACGGTGGCCCCGTCCCCTGCTCCGCGAGGTCTGATGAAGCTCCGCACGACACCGACCGGCCTGATCGTCGAAGACGCCCCCAACGGGCGGTGGGTCGCGATCCCCGGGGAAGACGACCTGCTCGCGTTCCTCGCCGGCGGCGATGAGGCGCGCGCCCGCGCCGCCGCCGCGATCAAGGCTGCGGTCGACGTGGTCGACCCGGCGACGGCGATCCTGCCGTTCCGCCCGCGCTCCATCCGCGCCTTCATGCTCTGGGAGGCGCACGTCATCCAGTCCAGCCGCATGCTGGTCCAGCGCTTCTTCCCGCCGCCGGCGGCGAAGGCGGTCGCGACGTTCGAGAAGGTGACCGGCAAGACGTTTCCGAAGCTCAAGCCGAACGCGCGCTTCCGGGAGGCGCCGACGTTCTACGTCGCCAACCACACCTCGGTGCTGGCCGACGGCGAGCCGATGTGGTGGCCGTCGCACACCAAGGCGCTCGACTTCGAACTCGAGCTCGCCTGCGTGCTGGCCAAGCCGCTCGTCGACGCCACGCCGGAGGAGGCGCTGGACGCCGTCGGCGGCTGGTTCATCCTCAACGACTGGAGCGCTCGCGACGTGCAGGCCGACGACGCGCGCCGCAACATCTTCGGGCCCGTCATCAAAGCGAAGACGTTCGCGAACTCCATCGGCTGCGACGTGCTGACCGCCGACGCGATGCCTGACTGGACGGCGGCGACCGGCCGTGTGCGGGTCGACGGCGAGCAGTGGTGTGAGGGCACGACGGCGAACCCGCAGCACACGCTCGGCGCGATGCTCGCGTATGCGTCGGCGGGCGAGCGGCTGGACGCCGGCGACGTCATCTCCACGGGCACGATGCCCGGCTGCTGCGGCCTGGAACTCGACCGTTGGATCGAGCCGGGGCAGACCGTCGAGCTGGAGATCGACGGCATCGGCACGCTGACGAACACCATCAGCCGCTCCGCCGTCCCGGTCTGACCGTGACCGACTGCGACGTCCTCATCTGCGGGTTCGGGCCGGTGGCTCAGCTGCTGGCGCTGATGCTCGGCGACCGCGGGATCTCGACGATCGTCGTGGAGCGCGCCGACGAGCCGTACCCGCTGCCGCGCGCCGCGGTGATCGACGACGAGGTCCTGCGCATCTTCCAGGGCGTCGGCCTCGACGACGAGGTGCTCGCCGACGCGCAGGTGCAGCCGGGGGCGAGCATCGTCACCGCGGACGGTCACGCGGTCGAGGTCTTCCGCTCGCGGGTCGGCCGGCTCGGCCATCCCCCGCTCGTGTCCATCAACCAGCCCTCCATGGAACGCACGCTCATCGCTGCGCTGGAGGACCGGGACACCGTCGACGTGCGGTGGGGGACGACGCTCGAGGTCGTCGACCGGCACGCCGACCACGTCGACGCGTACGTCCGTCCCTCCGGCGGCGGGCACGCGGAGCGCCTCTCGGCGCGGTGGCTCGTCGGCTGCGACGGCGGCACGAGCGCGGTCCGCTCGCGCATGGAGATCCCCTTCGAGGGGCGGACGGCGCCGCAGCGCTGGATCGTCGTCGACGTCCTCGTCGACCGGCCGCTGCGCAAGGTCCCTCATCCGCACTTCGTCGGCAGCCGCGAGCGCCCCTCCGTGATGGTGCCGATGTCGCCCGGCCGCCACCGCTGGGAGTGGATGCTGCACCCGGGCGAGGACCCGGCCCCGTTCCTGACCTTCGCCTCGGTGCGCGAGCGGATCCTCCCGTGGCTCGACGGCGAGGAGATCGAGATCGAGCGGGCCGTCGTCTACACGTTCCACACGCGTACGGCCGCGCGGTGGCGGCGCGGACGCGTGCTGCTCGCCGGCGACGCTGCGCACCTCACGCCACCGTTCGCGGGCCAGGGATTCTCCTCCGGCGCGCGCGACGCCGCGAACCTCGCGTGGAAGCTCGAGGAGGTCCTGCACGGGGCGCCGGACGCGTTGCTCGACACCTACGAGCAGGAGCGCCGGCCGCACGTCGCTGCGATGCAGCGCACCGCCAACACCATGGGGGCGTTCGTGCAGGCGACCCATCCACGCACGATCAAGGCGCGGGACCTGCTCCTGCGGGCGCTGGACGGCACGCGCATCCAGGATGTCGTTGCGACGAACGTCAAGCCGCTGCCCGCCTACGGTGACGGCGCCTTCGCCTCCCGTCCGGCACGGCTGCCGTGGCGCCGGTCGGTGGGTGCGCTGTTCCCGCAGACCGACCGGCTCGACGACGAGCTGCCGCGCGGCTGGGCGGCGGTCGCGATCGACGACGTCGCGCGCGAGCTGCTCGAGGAGGCCGGCCTGACCGTCGTCGACCCGGGAGCCGATGCGGCGTGGCTCAAGCGACACGACGCGTCGTGGGCGCTCCTGCGTCCCGACCGGTTCGTCTTCGGGTGCGGCGGGATCGACGCCATCGCGCCGACGGTGCGCGCGTGGCGCCGGATCACCGCTCCGGCGCGTGAGGCGGTGGCCGCATGATCGGGGTATTCGGGGCGACCGGCCAGATCGGCGGCGAGGTCGCGCGCCTGCTGGCCGAGCAGGGTGTTCCCGCCCGCGCGCTCGTGCGCCGTCCCGACGGCCCGGGCCTGCCGCTGCCCGCCGTGTACGCGGACCTGGCCGACCCGGGCAGCCTCGTCACCGCGCTCGACGGCGTCGACCGCCTGTTCCTCGTCACCCCGCACGTCGCCGACCAGGACCTGCTGGAGGCCGCGGCCGTCGGCGCCGCGGCGGCGGCGGGGGTGCAGCGCATCGTCAAGGTGTCCGGCGGCGCGGCGTCGCTCGGCCCGAACGGCGCGACGTCGACGTCCGTCGCGCACTGGCGCTCCGAACAGCGGATCGAGGCGTCCGGGCTGGGCTTCGCGTTCCTGCGCCCGTCGTTCTTCTTCCAGAACCTGCTCGACACCGTGGCGCCCGTGGTCTCCTCGGCGGGCGTGCTCGCCGCGCCGCTCGGGCACGCCCCGATCGCGATGGTCGATGCCCGCGACGTCGCCGCGTCTGCGGTGGCCGCGCTCCTCGACCCGGCGCCGCGCGACGGCGCCTGGCAGCTGACCGGGCCGCGTCCCGTGACGTTCGACGACCTCGCCGAGCACCTCGGCGTCCGGTACCTCGCGGTGCGCCCCCGCATGGCCGCACGCGCGATGACCCGGCGCGGCGCCCACCAGGACGAGGTCGCGCACGCGATGCGCATGGCCTCCTACTTCGCCAGCGGCGCCGACGCCGTCGTGACCGACCACGTCGCGCAGCTCACCGGCACGCCGGCCCGACCGATCGAGGCGTTCCTGGCCGAGCACCGCGACGCCTTCACTCCCGCGACCGGCCTGGCCCGGACGCTGTCCCGCACCCGCAGCAAGGAGCACAGCTGATCATGGTCACCCGCGTCGGGCACATCGCCCTCCACGTCGCCGACCTCGACCGGGCCGTCGACTTCCAGGAGCAGGTCATCGGGATGGTCGAGACCGAGCGCACCGCCGGGGCCAGCTACCTCACGTGCAACGACCGCCATCACGAGCTCATCCTCATCGAGGACCGGGCGAACCGCGGCTACGAGCACCTCGCGATGGAGGTCCCCGACGCCGCGGTGCTCGAGGGTGCCGCACGGCGCCTGCAGGCGGCCGGGGGGACCATGCTCGGTGGCATCTACGACGGCGAGCCGGGCATCGACAGGGCGCTGAAGGTGCAGTCGCCCAACGGGCACGTCTACAAGCTGTTCTGCGGCATGGAGACCGTCGACGGGCCGCTCGACGGCGATCGCGCCGTGAAGTTCGAGCACATCTCCACGAAGGTCCGGAACATGCGCGCCGAGGAGCGGTTCCTGCGCGAGGGCCTGGGCTTCGGGTTCTCCGATCGCATGGGGTTCCTTGCGTCGTGGTGGCACTGCGACGAGGACCACCACGGGATCGCGCTGACGCTCGCCCCGCGCCCGGAGCTGTCGCACTACGCGTACACCTGGCCGGACTTCGCGTCGCTCGGGCGGGTCGCCGATCGCGTGCTCGCCGCGCGCGCGAAGAAGTGCATCTGGGGACCGAGCCGCCACGGCCCCGGCAACAACCACTTCCTGTACTTCCACGACGAGGACGGCGCCATGATCGAGTGCTGCTCGGAACTCGCGCAGATGCGGGCCGACAACTACCAGCCCAGGACCTGGTCGATGCACCCGCGCACGATCAACCAGTGGGGCAGCCCGCCTCCGGCGCGCTTCCTGCTCACCGGGTTCCCGATCGCCACGCCGACCTCCGGGCGCCCCTCGTGGGCGATGGCGTCTGACCGCAAGGTGGTCGCGGCATGACGACGCAGGCGGCCGATCTGCTGTGGCCCGAGGCGTACGGGCCCGAGGACCTCGAGGCGATCGAGGCGGTCCCGCTGGCGGACCGCGGACTCCCGGCGTCGACGTATGCGGCGCTGGCGCGCGCGGCCGAGCTGTGGCCGGACCGGACCGCCGCGATCTGCCTGCCCGACGCCGAGCGCTGGGAGGAGCCGTCGGGCCGCACGTTCGCGGAGCTGCTGGCCGACGTGCACCGCGCGGCAGGCGTGCTGGCCGGCTTTCAGGTCCGGCGCCGCACCGCGGTCGCGCTGCTGTCCCCCAACTGCGAGGAGCTGCTGACCGCGGTCCTCGCCGCTGAGACGGCGGGGATCGCCGCGCCCATCAACCCGGGGCTGGCGTCCGAGCACGTGATCGAGCTCGTGCGCCTCGCGAGTGCGCGGGTGATCGTGGCCGCCGGACCGGAGCTCGACCCCGCCGCGTGGGAGGTCGCGCGCGAGGCCGCGCAGGCCGTGTCCGCCGTGGCGCTGCTCGCGCTGCGTCCGACCGGCGCCGACGGCGCGGCGCCCGCGCTGGCGCCGCTGGAGGGCGTCGAGGTCGGCTACTTCGGCGAGCTCGCCGGCCGCCAGCACGACGGCGCGCCCACGACGCTGCCGGAGGCGGACGACCTGGCGAGCTACATCCACACGGGCGGGACGACCGGGACGCCGAAGCTCGCGGCCCGCACCCACGGCAGCGAGGTCGCCAACGCCTGGATGATCGCCAGCGCGAGCGAGCTCGGCCAGGACGGCGTCGTGTTCGCCGCGCTCCCGCTCTTTCACACCAACGCGCTGATCGTCACGGTGCTCGCGCCGCTCCTGCGCGGCCAGCCCGTGCTGTGGGCCGGCCCGCTGGGCTACCGCGACCTGCCGCTGTACGGCGTCTTCTGGCGCATGGTCGAGCGGTACAGGATCGCCCTGATGTCGGGCGTGCCGACGGTCTACGCCGTGCTGGCCCAGGTGCCGGTCGACGCGGACATCTCGAGCCTGCGGCTGCCGATCGTCGGCGCCGCGCCGCTGCCGCCGTCGGTCGCCGAGCAGTTCCACAGCGTGACCGGTGTCGAGCTGTCGGAGGGCTACGGGCTGACCGAGGGGACGTGCGCCACGGCGCGCGACTGGCCGGGCGCGCCGCGGCGCGGCCCGGGGGGACAGCGGCTGCCCTACCAGGAGGTCCGCGCGGTCTGCGTCGACGAGGTCACCGGCGCGTGGGAGGACCTGGCGCCCGGCGAGGTCGGCACGCTGGTGATCCGCGGCCCGAACGTCTTCGCCGGCTACCTGCGCCCCGGCCCCGGCGGCCCCGTGCCCGACCCGGGCGACAAGGTGCGCGACGGCTGGCTGGACACCGGCGACCTCGGGTCGGTCGACGACGAGGGGTTCGTCCGGCTGGCCGGCCGGGCGAAGGACCTCATCATCCGCGGCGGCCACACCATCGACCCGGCCGTCATCGAGGACGCGCTGCTCGAGCATGAGGCCGTCCTGGGCGCGGGCGCCGTGGGGCGCCCGGACGCGCACGCGGGGGAGGTCCCGGTCGCGTACGTCCAGGTGGTGCCCGGTGCGGTGACCGAGGACGAGCTGCTCGCGTGGGCGGCGGACCGCGTCCCCGAGCGCGCGGCGGCGCCGAAGCTCGTGGAGATCATCGACGAGATCCCGCTGACGCTCGTGGGCAAGCCGTTCAAGCCCGAGCTGCGCCGGCGGGCGGCCGAACGGGCCGCGCGTGAGGCGATCGGGACGGCGGCAGCCGAGGTGATGGGCGTGCTGGAGGACGGGGCGGTGGTCATCGAGGTCGATGGCGCGGCCGACCTCGGCGTGGTCGAGGACGCGCTTGCGCCGTTTGCGTTGTCGTGGCGCGTCGGGTGACCGCCCCGGTCATCGACGCGGACCTCTACGGTCCGGACGCGCTCGTCGACTCCCGCGACCTGTTCGCGCGGATCCGCGAGGCGGGTCCGGTCGTGTGGCTGCCGCGGCACCGCATGTACGCGATGGGGCGGTTCGACGACGTCCGGGCCGCGCTGCGCGACGACGCGCTCTTTCGCAGCGGCCGGGGTGTCGCCGCGAACCCGTTGACGAACGCGCTGGCGCGGGATACGACGCTCAACAGCGACGACGACGTGCACACCGCTCGGCGACGGGTGCTCATGCGCTCGCTCGGCGCGAAGGCGATCGGCGCCGTCGAGCCGGCGCTGGCGCGTGAGGCGCAGGACGTCGTCGAGGAGGCGCTGCGCCGCCCGCACGTCGAGGCGGCAGGTGACGTCGCGTCCCGGCTGCCGTCGAGCGTCGTCGCCACGCTGGTCGGCGTCGACGGTGGGAGTTCGCGCCTGCTGCGATGGGCCGCGGCGACGTTCGAGACGCTCGGTCCGGCAAACGGGCGTGGTGTCCGCGCGATGCCGCGCGCCCTCGGTCTCTACCTGTTCAGCCGCCGCCTGCGTCCGGACTCCGTGGCGCCGGGCAGCTGGGCGGCGTCGGTCTTCGACGCCCATGCGCGCGGCGAGTTGACCCTGCGTGAGGCGAAGGCGCTGGTCATCGACTTCGTCGCCCCCGCGCTGGACACCACGATCCTGGCGACGACGTACCTGCTGTGGCTGCTCGGCCGCCACCCCGATGTGTGGGAGGAGGTGCGCGCCGCGCCCGAGCTCATCCCCGCGACGGTCGTGGAGGCCGTGCGCCTGGCCTCACCCATCCGCGGCTTCACGCGGGAGCTCGCACGCGACCACGAGATCGACGGGGTCACGATGAAGCAGGGCGCGCGTGTCGCGGTCCTGTTCGGTGCGGCGAACCTCGACGAGACGGCGTTCCCCGAGCCGGAGCGCTTCGACGTGCACCGCGAACATGCCGCGCACCTGGGCTGGGGCAACGGCCCGCACACCTGCGTCGGCATCCACCTCGCCAAGCTCGAGATGCGGACGCTGCTGGAGGCCATGGCGCCGCGGGTCGAGCGGATCACGGTCGGCACGCCGGTGCCGTTGCGCAACAACACGCTGCAGGGCATCGGGCGGCTCCCAGCTCGGTTTCGCTGACGCGGGCCGGACTCTGAGTTGCGCCGCATCATCCGCCGGGTCGCCAGCTGAAGCACCGGTCGAGCCGCGGCAGGCGGTGCACCCACGGGGCTGCTTCTTCGAGCTCCGCAGCCAACTGAAGGAGGACGGCGTCTGCGCCGAGGCGCCCCAGCAACTGCACGCCCAGCGGGAAGCCTGTGGCGGTCCAGAACACGGGCACGCTGATCGCAGGCCGGCCGGTCGCGTTGGCGACCTGGGTGTACGGCACCCACGCGAGGTTCGTGTGGATGACCTGGTCGATCACACCGGTGAGGGCGGCCAATCGCCCCGCCCGCCCGGCGGCCATCGCTCGACCTGCGAGCGCGAGTAGCCGGCCGGTGCGGGTCGCGCCGATCAGCGGCGGCATCCTCGCGGTGGTCGGAGTGAGCAGGACGTCGTAGCGCTCCTCGTGCGCGGCGATCGCCGCGACGTGCTGCTGAATCGCCGCCTGTGCCGCCAAGAGCCGTCCAACATCGGTCGTGCGCCCCATCTCGACGATCGCCAGCGTGTCGGCCTCAAAGTCGCTCGGGCTGGCGCCGGTCTTTGCGCGGATCTCACGGACCTGTGCGTACAGGTGCGCGAACCAGATGGTCAAGAAGTCCTGCGCTAGCTGCTCGTCGTCATAGGGCAGGCTCACCTCGTCGAGGTGATGGCCGAGCCCCGCGAGCAGTTCGGCGGCCTGCGCGACCGCGGCCGACGCTGCAGCGTCCGGGGACGGCGTGAGGCGGGTCGCCGTCGCCACGGCGATGCGGAGCCTCGGCGCTCGCATCCGCAGCGCCTCGACAAACGGCCTCTGCGGAAGCCGTGCCGAATAGGTCGCATGAGGGTGATCGCCGATCAGGGCATCGCAGAGACCGGCGGTATCGCGGACCGTGCGCGACACGACGCCCTGAGCGAGCGCCCCGTTCATAACCTCACCGGTTTGCGGCCCGTGAGGTGAGAGCCCGCGCGAGAGCTTGAGACCGATCAGACCGCAGCAGGCGGCCGGAATGCGTATTGACCCTGCGCCATCATTCGCGGCCGCGGCGGGGACGATCCCGGCGGCGACGGCCGCGGCGGCCCCACCCGACGAGCCTCCTGGCGTCCGGGCGAGGTCCCAAGGGTTCCGCGCGGGACCCCACAGCGCGGATTCGGTCACGCCGCTGACGCCCAGCTCTGGCACGTTCGTCCGTCCGAAGATCACGAGTCCCGCATCGAGGAACCGCTGCGTGACGAGCGCGTGCCGGTCCGCGACCTCGCGGGACAGGGCCCGCGAACCGTAGGACGACACCTCCCCCGCGTACTCCATCGCGATGTCCTTCAGGAGAAACGGGACGCCCCCGAACGATCCTGCCGGCGCTTGCGCGGCGCGCTCTTGGGCCGCCGCATCCATGCGGGCGACAACGGCGTTCACCGCCGGGTTGACGTCGTCAGCGCGCGCTTGGGCGAGAGCGAGCAGCTCACGTGCCGTCACCTCGCCGTCTGCGACGCACGCCGCCAGTGAGGTTGCGTCGCGCCTCCTGTACTCCTCGAAGTCCACCGTTCGGTCGCCGGGCTATGGGCGGTCTGCGAGCGCGGCGCAGTTCGAGGCCGGCGGGCTCCCGGCCAGGCGCTCGATGAGCCACCGCTGGGCGGTCGGGGTGTGGCTGATCAGGAGTGAGACATGGTTGCCGCCGGTGCCGCCGGTTGACGCGGATTGGCGGACGCCGATGTAGGTCACCTCTGCGCCCAGGGCACACCAGTCGACGGCGAGCTGCCGGGCCTGGCGGTGGGGAACGATGTCATCGCGTGTTCCGGTGAGGACGAGGACGGGCACGGGCGGCTTGGCGCGCCCCAGTCGCTGCGCGTCGACCACATCGCGGACCATCGGGTCGGTGGCGGCAAGCTGAGCGATCGACCGGCCGCCCGTCAGCCAGCGAGTCGTGCGCTGGAAGCCGAACGTCGCCATCGAATCCAGCTCGCACTGCCGGGTGAGCCGTTGCAGGACCCTCTTCCCGGTCGGAGTGGCTTCGGCATCCACGATGCGACCGAGCTGCGGATAGGTCTGGACGAACCCATTGACGGCGTAGCCGATCACGCCGGTCAGCGCCGTGCCATCTACGGCGCGCATCACGGCGGCCAGATCGGCCGGGGGACCGCCGACGTACGCCGCGGCGAGGTTCACCTCGGGCGCGTAGCCGGTCGCGAGCTCGACGGCGGCCCCGGCTGCCGCACCCCCCTGGGAGTACCCGTAGACGCCGACGGCCGACGCACCGGTGATGGACGTTCCGGGCAGGCGGAGTGCCGCGCGGGCGGCGTCCAAAACGGCGTGTCCCTGGTCGAGACGGCTCATGTACGTGTGGAGGCGGTCCGTGGTTCCGAGGCCCACGTAGTCGGTAACCACCACGGCCGCCCCTCGCCGGACGAGCTGGCTGATGACCGGCCCCTCGTAGCCGAAGTTGGTCCCCCCGGCCACCCGGCTGACCAGCCCGCGCTCGAGGCCGTACGAAGGTGCGCACCCATCCGCCTGTCCCTGGGTGCCCGGGGCGAAGACGACGAGCGGGCGCGGACCTTGGCCGCTGTACGGCACCTCGGGTTCGATGTATGTCCCGGTGACGGCGACGGGAAGCCCGTTGGCATCGGTGGATCGATACATGATGCGGGTCGCGATCCCGGGCCTGAGCGCCAAACGCATGGGCTCGGTTCGGACCACCGCGCCGTTGGCGGCCGGCAGGCTCGCGGGCGGGTCGTAGAAGCCTGCGGACGTGTCGGCAGACGCGGGTGCGCTCGCCAGGGCTAATGCAGCGGCACCCCACGCAGTGACGCGCCTGCCTTGCGCCACAGCGCGCGCGGCGGAGTACGACGGGGATGGGCGGAGAGGACGACGCGGCATGAGCACCTCGGGGAGCGAATCGACGCGTCGCAGACTCGTCGCGAGCAGGGCCGCGGGCAAGAGGCACAATCCCCTCGATGTCGACCCGCGGTTGTGCAGAGTGCATAAGCTCGTCGGGTGCCCCCTGCGACGTCCGACGAGCGAGTTGCGGCGCTGGTGCGTCGAGTGATCGACCAGGTCCTCGTCAGGCAGCTCGACCTGCTCACGGGAATCGAGCACGCAGTCCTGCGCAACCAGTCCGAGCACGTCCGCGACGACGCGCAGCTCGTGACGGCGATTCGTCGGTCCGTGCGCTCGAATGTGATGACCTGGCTGCAAGCGATGTACCGCGACCCGCTCGCCGAGGTCTCCGCCAACGACGGGCTCGATGCTGTCGCGGTTGCGGCGGAGTTCCGTACGCGCGGTCTCGAGGACGAGTCGGTGATCGCCTTCCGAGATGGTCAGGGCGCGGCGTGGGATCTCTGGGTCGCGATCGGGGCAGAGGTCATCACCGAGCCGGAGGACCTCCGCGCGTTTCTCACCCGTAGCGCGCGGTCGTTCTACGCCTACATCGATGCCACGGTGGCTGCGATCTCCGATGCCATGGAGCGACCCTCGGGTGCGCCAGATCACGACCAGCGCCGCCAGCAAGCAGTCCTGCGGCTTCTGCAACCTGGGGCCGCTCCGGGCCTGGATCTCGAGCAGGCGCTCGGATACCGCTTGGATCAGCACCACCTGGCGGCGGTCGTCCGGACCGTCGATAAGCAGGACTCGGCCGAGGTGCTCGACGCCGCCTCAGCTGCGCTGAGGGCCGTCGTCGCTCCCCGCGCCGTCCTCGAAGTCGCCGCAGCGCCGATGACGCGCTGGCTCTGGATCGCCGGCGAACCGCGGCAGCCCGCGGACGCGCTGATCGCGGCCGTCGATCCCGTCCAGGGCGCCCGCCTGGCCCTCGGGCTTCCCGGGCGCGGCCTGGAGGGCTTTCGGTTGTCGCACAGGGAGGCACTCGGTGCGCAGGACGTGATCGGCAGGTCGGAGGTTCAGCGCACCGGCACGTGGGCGGACCTCGAGCTCCCTTCGCTGCTCTTGAGCCGTCCCGCCGAAGCCGAGCGTTTCGTCGCCCGTACGCTCGGCGAGTTCGCCAGTGCGGACCTCGAGCTCCGGGAGACCGTTCGGGCCTACCTCCAACTCGGCAGCAACGCATCCATGACCGCTCGAAGGCTGCACACGCATCGCAACACCATCATCGGCAGGATCAAGCGCGCTGATGCTCTGCTGCCGCAGCCCGTCGCGGAGAACGGCGTGAACATCGCATGCGCCCTGGTCGCCGCGCGGTGGCTCGTCGTCCCTCAGCGGCTCGACTGACGGCGCCTAATACCCAGCCCGGACGATGGCTTGGATCGCTGCCGTGTTCAGGCCGACGGACAGGAACCCCAGCGACGTGAGCTGGAGGTACTTCGCGATGAGGCGCGTCGGGCGGTCGAGTACGAAGATGATCTCGCTCCTGGCCGTGTACGACCGCCCGGTCGATGGCACGACCGTCCCGTCGGGGAATCGCCAAGGCGCGAGGAACGTGCCGCGTTCGACGAGATTGAGGAAGACGAGATCTCCGCAGCTGCGCATCCTCCGTACCTCCCACCGCTCGTCGGGGAAGGCGATGACGAAGTCCTCGAACATCACACGCCACCTCTCGCGCGTCATCGAGCGCAGCGTGGTGTTGGAGACGCGGACGAAACGTGGTGTGGTCAGCGCGTACGCCGCGGCGACATCCTGCCGGTTGTACGCGTCGACGTAGCGCTGGATCGTTTCCTCGTTCGCAGGGTTCCGCACGCACCAGCCGGAACGCTGAGTGGCGCTGGAGGCGGCTGCATTCGCGGGACTGGCGAAGGCCGCCGCACAGGCAAGACCGGCGAAGACAGGGGTGGCGAACCCCAGTACGACTGCACGGATTCGGCTGCCGGTTGACGCTGGACTGGCGCGACGGGACATGCGGCTCCTTGTGCGACGGGGATGACGGCGACTCGCGGCGTAGGCCAACTCGTCGCGTGTGGCGGTCACCCTAGCCGTATGGCTATACGTTTTCAAAAGTTCGTAAGGCCAGGCCGCCGGATTCAGGCGATCTGTGCGGGTACTTGGGCGTTGCGCCTGACGTATTATGAGAAGCGTCGCCCCGTCCCAGGGGTCGCGCGCACGAGGTCTAGGCTCACCGCCATGCCTGTCGCTCTCGTTATCTGCCAGCCGAGTGCGTAGCCACGGCTGGAACGGCAACCGTCCGGTGTCGGACGAGGAGGCCATCGAGCGCATCCTCGACGCGGCCACAGTGCTCCTTCGCGAGCGCGGCGACAAGGCGCGGCTGACCGAGCTGGCCGCCCGTGTCGGGGTCACCCGTCAGACGCTGTATCACTACTTCTCGGGCATCCAGGCCATGCGAATCGCGCTCGGCCTGCGAGCAACGCACGGGCTCCTCGACCGGCTGGCAGCGCACGTGGCCGGCATCACGGACCCGGTGGATGCTGTGACCGAGGCAGTCGTCTTTGCTTGGGAGGCGATCGAAGGCGACGAGGTCATCAAGGCCACCCTCGCGCAGCAGGAGGCACAAGGGCGTCACGCCACGAGCAGCGTCACGGCGCGCGCATTGGCCAGGACCTTCTTGCACGAACTCAGCATCGACTGGCGCGCACACGGATATGACGACGAGGATTTCGACGAGCTTGCCGAAGTGGTGCTGCGGACGCTGTTCTCGTTGGTACGAGATCCCGGTGATCCACCGCGTGACCCGGAGGCCATGAGGGCTTTCGTCCGCCGCTGGCTCGGGCCGGCGCTCGTCTATCCGCCCATCAAGCGGGCCGCTGAGTCGATCTCTCGGTAGATGGTCTCCAGTCGGTCGACCTAGGGGGAGAACTCCACGTCGCAGAGAACCCGAGCTTGAAGGCTGCTCGGTCCTCGTGCACGAGGGTGCCCCGCCGGGGACGGCCCTCCAGGCGCCACTCGGCACGATGTGGAGCGGGACGCGACGGCGACGCCCCGTACCCTGCGCCTGTGCCGTCACCGCAGTTCGACCCCATCGCCGAAGCCCGCCGCCAGTGGGACGCGCAGTGGGACGACCCGCCGACCGCCCAGATGGCGGCGGTCACGTCGATCTTCCGAGCCCAGCAGATCCTGCTCGCCCGGCTGAATGAACTCCTCGCGGCCGAGGACCTCACGTTCGCGCGCTACGAGGCGCTCATGCTCCTCTTCTACTCGCGGCGCGGCGAGCTGCCGCTGGGCAAGATCTCCGATCGCCTCCAGGTCCACCGCGCGAGCGTCACCAACGTCGTCGACAAGCTGTGCGAGAGGGGCTACGTCGAGCGCGTCCCGCACGAGATCGACCGCCGCGCGGTGCTCGCGCGCATCACCCCCGCGGGCAAGCGCGCCGCCAAGAAGGCCACGAAGCTCCTCAACGCCGCCGATTTCGCGATGGCGCCGCTCGATGCCGACCAGTGCGAGCGGCTCTACGAGACGCTTCGGCCACTGCGCGCGGGTGCCGACGACTTCGAGGACGCTTGACCGGCCATGGGAGATATGCGACCTTCTAACTATCTGATGGCCGCACATACGAAGACCCCAGCGCCGCAGCCGACCCTCGAGGGCTGGCAGGAGGCCTACGACGCGACCCCCGAGCGCGACGTCCCCTTCACCACGCTGAGCGGCGAGCCGATCCGCCCGCTCTACACCGAAGCCGACCTTCCCGACCCGGCGACCATCGGCCTCCCGGGCCAGTACCCCTTCACCCGCGGCGTGTACCCGTCGATGTACCGCGGCCGCATGTTCACCATGCGCCAGTTCGCCGGCTTCGGCACCGCCGAGGAGACGAACGAGCGCTTCCGCTACCTCCTCGACCACGGGCAGACCGGCCTGTCGACGGCGTTCGACATGCCGTCGCTCATGGGCCACGACTCCGACCACGAGCTCAGCCTCGGCGAGGTCGGCCGCGAGGGCGTGGCCGTCGACACCGTCGACGACATGCAGACCCTCTTCCAGGGGATCGACCTCGGCGACGTCACGGTGTCGATGACGATCAACGCACCCGCGGCGATCATGCTCGCCTACTACGTCGTCGCGGCCGAGCGGTCCGGCGTCCCCGCCGACAAGCTCGGCGGCACGATCCAGGCGGACATCCTCAAGGAGTACATCGCCCAGAAGGAGTGGTGCTTCCCGATCGACCCGGCAATGCGCCTGCTCGGCGACATGGTCGAGTGGAGCACCGAGAAGATGCCGCGTTGGAACTCCGTGTCGATCAGCGGGTACCACATCCGCGAGGCGGGAGCCACGGCCGCGCAGGAGCTCGCGTTCACCTTGAAGGACGGGCTGACGTACGTCGAGCAGGCCGTCGAGCGCGGCCTCGACGTCGACGATTTCGCCCCGCGCCTGAGCTTCTTCTTCAACGCGCAGATCGACTTCTTCGAGGAGATCGCCAAGTACCGCGCCGCCCGCCGCATCTGGGCGCGCGAGCTGAAGGAGACCTTCGGCGCGAAGGACCCGAAGTCGTGGCTCATGCGCTTCCACACGCAGACCGCGGGCGTGTCGCTCACGGCGCAGCAGCCGCTGAACAACATCGTCCGCACCGCGATCGAGGCGCTCGCCGGGGTGCTCGGCGGCACCCAGTCGCTGCACACGAACTCCTACGACGAGGCGCTCGCGCTGCCGACCGAGGAGGCCGTGCGGATCGCGCTGCGCACGCAGCAGATCATCGCCCACGAGACCGGCGTGACGAACACGATCGACCCGCTCGGTGGCTCGTACTTCGTCGAGGCGCTCACCGACCGGATGGAAGAGCAGGCCTACGGGTACTTCGCCAAGATCGACGAGCTCGGCGGCATGGTCGAGGCGGTCAAGCAGAACTACCCGCAGCGCGAGATCGCCGACGCGAGCTACGAGCTCCAGGGTGAGATCGACCACGAGCGGCGCATCATCGTCGGCGTGAACCGGTACACCGAGGGCGACGACGCCCAGACCCCGATCCTGCGGATCGACCCGGCGCTCGAGCGCAAGCAGGTCGGCAACCTCCAGGCCGTCCGCGCCCGGCGCGACGCGGCCGCCGTCGAGGCGACGTTGGCCGAGGTCAAGCGCGTCGCGGCCGAGGGCGGCAACCTCATGCCGTCGCTGATCGAGGCCGCCCGCGCCCACACCAGCGAGGGCGAGATCGTCCACGCGCTGCAAGAGGTGTGGGGCGACTATCGCGAGACGCCGGTCTTCTGATGATCCGTGTCGTCGTCGCCAAGCCCGGCCTGGACGGACACGATCGCGGAGCGAAGATCATCGCCCGCGCGCTGCGTGATGCCGGCATGGAGGTCATCTACACCGGGCTGCACCAGACGCCCGAGCAGATCGTCGAGACCGTGATCCAGGAGGACGCCGATGCGGTGGGCCTCTCGATCCTCTCGGGAGCGCACATGACGCTCGTGCCCCGGATCGTCGAGCTGCTGAAGGCCCAGGAGGTCGACGACGTGCTCGTCACCGTCGGCGGGACGATCCCGGCCGACGACATCCCCGAGCTCAAGGCGCTCGGCGTCGCCGAGGTGTTCACGCCCGGGGCGCCGACGCAGAACATCGTGGACTTCATGCGCGCCAACGCGTCGCGTTCGCGCAATTGATCTGAACTCCCCCTTCCGCGGGTATGACCGAGAGGAACCTGCCGCTGATGAAGGAGCCCGACATGTCCACGACGCCCGATCTGCACGAGCCGGACACCCACCCGGTCGATCCCGCGCCGGCCCCTGCGCCCGCGCCCGCCGATCACGGCCCGGGTGTCGTCAAGCGCACGACGAAGACGGCGTCCCGCGTCGCGCTCGTCGTCGTCGGCGTGCTCGTCGGCCTGTTCGCCGCCGTGAACACGCGCGACGTCGAGGTGTCCTGGGTCTTCGGTGACCCGCTCCAGACGCCGCTGATCCTGGTGATCGGCCTGGCGCTGCTCGCGGGCCTGATCATCGGCTGGCTCGCGGCGACGCTCCGTCACCGCGGCTCCTGACGCGGGCGCTCAGCGGCGGCGGTACGGGTCGACGAGGACGTTGTCGATCTGCACCCCGCCGCGGCTGCTCGCCGCCGCGGTCGTGCGGAAGACCAGCTGCACGCTCCCGCCCTTGGCGATGAGGCTCTCGGCGATCCGCGTCGCGAGCGGGTGGATGCCCGAGGCGCGCCAGTTGCCCGCCGCGCCCGGGGCCGTCTCCGACGTCAGCTCGACGACGTACGAGGGGTTGAAGCGCGGGCGGAAGCGGATCGACGTGTAGAGGTTGTTGGTCGCCGCGAGGCTCTTGACGAGGAAGCGGAAGTGCGGGTTCGTCTCGTTGATGCAGAACGGCGGTGAGACGACCTCCGGGGTGCCGGTCGGCCCGACGCCGCCGATGCGCAGCGACTTCGACCCGGGCAGGATCCCGACGTCCTCGTTGCCCTCGACGACCGCGGCGTGCTTGAGCGACCAGTGCTCGACGGAGCTCTCGAAGTCGCCCTGGGGCGCCAGCGAATACTCGGCCAGATCGCCGAGTGAGGCGAACGACTGCGCCAGCGGCTGCTCGGGGCAGGCGTCGACCGGGGTCGTGTCGCCGGTCACGACCATGGTGTGGTCGGCGGCGGCGCCCGGGGCGACGGCGATGGCGGTGACGGGCGTGACGACCTGCGTGGGTGCGGTTCGGCGCGCGGTGTCGCCGTGGCCGAGCTGCCCGATCGCGTTGTAGCCCCAGCACCACAGCGTGGTGTCGGCCTGGATCGCGCAGGTCGAGTAGCGGCCGGCGGCAAGCGACGTCCACGTCGTGTCGACGCCCACCTGCTGCGGCGCGCGCTGGTTGAGCGTGTGGCCGAGGCCCAGCTCGCCGGAGCCGTTGTAGCCCCAGCACCAGAGGGTGCCGTTCGTCCGGATCGCGCAGGTCGAGTCGAAGGCGGCGGAGACCGCGGACCAGTCGTTCGTCGTCCCGACGCGGACCGGGCTCTTCTGCTTCGTGACGTTGCCGACGCCGGCCTCGCCGAGGTTGTTGTCGCCCCAGCACCACAGGCTGCGGTTCGTCTGGGTGGCGCACGTGTGGTACCCGCCGCTGGAGACCGTGTCCCAGGTCGCGGCGGTGCCGACGCGCTGCGGGGTGCGCTCGCTCGTCACGTCGCCCTGACCGAGCTGGCCCGAGCCGTTGTAGCCCCAGCACCAGAGGGTGCCGTCGGTCTTCACGGCGCAGGTCGAGTCGATGGTGGCGCTGGCGGCCTTCCAGCCGGTGCCGGCGACGCGCTGCGGCGTCGTGAAGGTCGTGACCGAGTTCAGCCCGAGCTTGCCGTAGGACCCTTCGCCCCAGCACCACAGGGCGCCGCCCGACTGCGTCGCGCAGGTGTGGTTGCGCCCGGCCGTGACGGACGTCCACGTGGCGGCCGTGCCGACCTGGACGGGGGTCTCACGGTCCGTGCGATCTCCCAGGCCGAGTTGCGCGGAGCCGTTCTCGCCCCAGCACCACAGGGTGCCCGGGAGGCGGATCGCGCAGGTGAAGTCGTCGCCGGCGGCGGCGGACGTCCAGTCGGTCGCGGCGCCGGTGATGGCGAAGTTCGTCTCGCTCCCGCGTGTGCCGACGCCGAGCTCGCCGTCGACGTTGTCGCCGGTGCCGCGCAGCGCCCCGGTGGTGGCGACGGGCTCGCCCTGCACGCTGTCGACGACGGCCTGGGCGGCATCGGCGGCGGAGTCGACCGAGGTCTCGCCGGCAACGTGCCCGTCGGGCGCGATGGTGGTCAGGGCGGGGTCAGCGGCATGCACCACGGGCGCGGCGACGACCACGGCGATGAGTGCGGCGATGACGCCGGCGCCGAGTCGGCCCGGGTGGTGCGTTGCCATGCGGTGGTTCCCCCTGCTCGTCGTCCCTGACGCCCTGGCTATCGGCACGCAGAGGGCGTCGCGAGAGGGTTCGGCGCGCAGTCATACGCGATCCCTACAGGGCGTTCGCCCGGGGCCGGGTCTATCGTCGCGGGATGCGTCTCGACCCTCGCGAACTCGCTGCGATCTTCGCCGGCGGGTTCGCGGGGGCCGTGCTGCGCGCGGACCTCGCCGAGCGGTTCGCCGCCAACCCCGGCAGTTGGCCGTGGGAGACGTTCCTCGTGAACATCGCGGGCGCGTTCCTGCTCGGCTGGTTCGTCACCCGCCTGCAGGAGCGCCTGCCGCTCTCCGCGTACCGGCGGCCGCTGCTGGGCACCGGGTTCTGCGGCGCGCTGACGACGTTCTCGACGATGCAGATCGAGCTGCTGTTCATGCTCGATGCGGGCCACGTCGGGCTCGCGGTCGCCTATGCGTCGGTGAGCGTGGCGGCCGGCTTCGCGGCCGTCCTGCTGGCGACGAACCTGGTGCGCACCGGCGGGAGGCTGCGCGCGTGAGCCTGCCCGTGCTCCTGGCGGTCGGCGCCCTCGGCGGATTCGGGGCGCTTGCGCGGTTCCTGCTCGACGGCGCCGTCTCGCGGCGCGCGGGCAGCGCCTTTCCCGTCGGGACGCTGGCCGTGAACCTGTCGGGCGCGTTCGTGCTCGGCGTCGTGGTCGGTGCCGCAGTCGGCGGCGACGCGTACCGGTTCGCCGCGCTCGGGTTCCTCGGCGCGTTCACGACGTTCAGCACGTGGGCGCTGGAGAGCCACCGCCTGGCCGAGGAGGGACGCCTGCGGCTCGGCGCCCTGAACTTCGCGATGAGCCTCGTACTCGGGATCGCGCTGGCGTGGGCCGGCCGGGAAGCCGGGCTGCTGCTGTGAGCGCCGACGCCCTGAAGCTCACGGTCTACGTCGGCGAGCGGGCCCGGACGGACGACGGGCGGCTCGCCGCCGACGCGCTCATGGAGATCGCCGCGCGACACGAGCTGCGCGTCAGCGCGCTGCTGCGCGGCACCGAGGGCTTCGGTCCGAAGCACCGCCTGCGCACCGACCGGCTGCTGACGCTCTCCGAGGACCTGCCGCTGGTGAGCGTCGCCGTGGACGAGCGCGCGCGGGTCGAGGCCGCGGCGGCGGTCGCGGTCGCGCTGCCGTTCCAGGGGCTCGTCACGCTCGAGCGGGCGGCGTTCGCCGGCGACGACACAGCGCCCGCGGCGGAGGCCAAGCTCACGGTGTACGTCGGCCGTCACGAGCGGGCGGGCGGACGCACGGCCCACGAGGCGGTGATCGACGAGCTGCACGCGGCCGGGGTGGCGGGCGCGACGGCGCTGCTGGGCGTCGACGGCACGCTGCACGGCGTCCGGCAGCGCGCGCGCCTGACCGGGCGGAACGCCGCCGTGCCGGTCATGGTCGTCGCGGTGGGGGACGGGCAGTTGATCGCGGCGGCGCGCGCACGCATCGCCGCCCTGCTCGACCGCCCGACCATGACCCTCGAGCGCGTCACCCTCTGCAAGCGCGACGGCACGCAGCTGGCCGTCCCCGCCGAGGTGGCCGCGACCGATCCCTCGGGACTGGCGGTGTGGCAGAAGCTCACGGTGTTCGCCGGTGCGCAGTCGCGTCACGACGGGGCCCCGCTGCACGCGGCGCTCGTCGGCGAGCTGCGCCGCGCGGGCGCCGCGGGCGCGACGACCGTCCGTGGCATCCGCGGCTACCACGGCGACCACGCCCCCCACGGCGACACGCTGTGGCAGCTGCGACGGCACGCGCCGACGGTCACCGTCATCGTCGACACCCCCGACCGCATGGCGCGCTGGTTCGCCATCGTGGACGCGCTCACCGACGAGACCGGCCTGGTGACGAGTGAGCTCGTGCCCGCGCTGCGGACCGCCGGACCCCACGGCGGCAGCGGCGGCCTGGCGCTCGCCCGCGTGGGATGATCGGCCGGTGAGCACGCAGGACACGCACGACCACCCGCTGTTCGCCCGCTTCTGGAAGCTCGCGGCGCCCGGTGCCATGTCCGGTCGCGACCGCGACACCCTCCTCGGCGGGCTGCGCGGCGCGATCGTCGAGGTCGGCGCCGGGACCGGCGTGAACTTCGCCCACTACCCGGCGAGCGTCACGCGGGTCGTCGCCGTGGAGCCGGAGCCGCACCTCCGCGCGGAGGCCGCGAAGCACGCGACGGGCGCGCCCGTCCCCGTCGAGGTCGTCGACGGGACCGCGGAGTCGCTGCCGCTCGCCGACGCGTCGTGCGACGGCGCCGTCCTCTCCCTGGTGCTCTGCTCGGTGAGCGACCAGGCCGCGGCGCTCGCCGAGCTCGAACGCGTCATGCGACCGGGCGGCGAGTTGCGCTTCTACGAGCACGTCGTCGCCCACCGCGCGCGGCCGGCGGCCTTCCAGCGGCTCCTGGACCGCTCCGGCGTGTGGCCGAAGCTCGGCGCGGGCTGTCACGTCGCGCGCGACACGTCGGCCGCGCTGCACGCGTCGGGGTTCGACGTCGTCGAGGAGCGGCGCTTCATGTCGGGCCTCGGCCCCTTCGCGCTGCCGCACATCGCGGGTGTCGCCCGGCGTCAGTCGAGCACGATGGCCACGAGCGCCACGACGGCGTAGAGCCCGAGCCCCGCACCGATCCCGCGCATCCAGAGCGCTTCGGGCAGTTTGCGGCCGGCCCGCATCGCGGCGTCGTAGCGCCGCTCCTGGCGACCCGCGGCGACCGCGAGCGCCGCTCCCGCGCTGACCGGCGGGATCGCGACGATCCACCGGACGACCTCGTGGTCGAAGTTCAGCGCCTTCGCGGCGACCAGGCCCGCGGCGACGAGCGCCAGCGCGGTGCGGATCCACGCAAGGTACGTCCGCTCGTTCGCGAGGCTGAACCGGTAGTCGAGATCCTCGGCCACGCCGACATCATCGCGGATGCACCAGCACGTACAGTTCGGTCATGTCACGTCGCACGCTCGTTCTGGTTCTGTCCGCACTCACCCTGCTGGCCGTGCCGAGCATCGCGTCGGCTGCCGTCAAGCGCGGGGTCTTCTCCGGGTCGCTCGGCGTCACCGTGCCCCGCGGGGCGGACGCCGAGGTCCGGGCGGTCAACCGCGCGACGGGGACCTTGGCTGCCGCCCGCGAGATCGGCCGCAGCGGCCGCTTCACGCTGTCGCTGCCTCCCGGTTCGTACACGATCGTCGGCAGCATCGTGCGTCCCGGCGCCCGGCCGACGCAGGTCGTCTCCGGCGTGACGCTGAAGTCCGGGCAGCGCCGGACCAAGACGAACCTCAAGCGCAAGCGCAAGAAGCCCAAGGCCCGTGCGGCCTACGTGCAGGAGCTCGGGAACGTCACGCCGGGCGTCGTGGCGCTGGAAATGCCGAACGTCACGGGCACGCTGGACGGCGAGTGGGACTACCTGCGCCAGGGCCTGAACGATCTCGCCATCGGCGACCTCTTCGGCGACGCGAAGCCGGACTGCGAGATCGCCGTCATCGAGCACGACCGCCGCGCCGAGCTGCTCAAGGAGCTGGAGTTCCAGCAGTCACCGTATGTCGATCCCTCGACACGGGTGACGCGCAACCTCGTGCAGGCGGACGTCGAGGTCCGCGGTCGTGCGCGGCAGATCAACGCCGACCGCGTCGAGGTGACGCTCGACCTCATCGACAAGACGACGGGCGAGCGGGTCGGCGGCGCGAAGCGCACCCTGGACGGTGATCGGGTCTTCGAGGACTACGAGCAGCTGACCAAGCAGCTCTCCGAGGAGCTCTGCAAGCTCAGCGACACCTACGAGGTGACGCTCGACATCGCCGGCACCGGGAGGTTAGCGACCCACGACGGGTCCGGGACCATGCGCAGCACGCTCAAGGCCAGGCGCGCGAACCGCAAGCAGCAGCGGTGGACCGATCAGGGCCCGATCGCCTGGGGAAACCTGACCGTGACCGGCAAGACCCCCGGCTGCGCGCACGTCAGCCCGGTGGCGCCGTCGACGTCGTGGTCGGTGACGATCACGGTCGCGGGCGACGACACGCTGAAGGTCGACTGGGGCCTGGGCGGCGCCGACATGGCGACCGCGACGATCGACTGCTATCCGACGAGCCCGGGCGACTACGACCCGCCGCCGATCGCCGGTCAGCCGCTGGTGTCGCTGCTGAACACGGGGCCGGTCTCGTTCACCCTGCCGTTCGCCGGGGGGACGACGCCGATCACCGGTGCCGTCCTCGACGGCGGCGACGGGTTCTCCAACACCGGGACGCTCGTGGTCAAGCCCGGGCGGGTCGTCCGGGCGGAGGGCTGAGCACCGCGTCGATCTCGGTGCGGGCGCGGTCGATGGCGGTGTCGTCGTCGAGCAGGCGCCGGGTGAAGTTCGCCTGGGTCACGACGGCGTGCAGCACGAACGTGACCTGCGCGGGCTCGCGGCTGCCCGGAAGGTCGCCCGCGCGCTGGGCGAGCGCGACGTCGCGCATGAGGACCGCGTGCCACTGCCGCCACGCGGCCGCGAGCACGTCGCGGATCGGGCCGGGCCGGTCGTCGAACTCGTGGGCGGCGGCGGTGAGGAAGCACCCGCCGGGATAGACGTCGCGCTCGAGGAAGCTCAGCCACGCATCCATCGCGGCGCGCAGCCGGGGCAGACCTTCGGCGCGGTCGGCGACGGGTTCCCAGACCTCTTCGGTGAACCGTGAGACGGCGGTGGTGACGGCCTCGACCTGGAGGTGCTCCTTGGCGTCGAAGTGCCCGATGACGCCGCTCTTGCTCAGGTGCAGGTCGGCGGCGAGCCGCCCGAGGCTGAGCCCTTCGAGCCCTTCGGCGGATCCGAGTGCGCCCGCGCGATCGAGGATGGCCTGACGGGTCTGCTCGGCCTCGGCACGGGACTTCCTGGGCATCGCGCCAACTTTAGCGTACGATCGTGCTATAAATGGCGTACGAGCGTGCGCCAAACGACACACGACGGAGGTGCGTCCCATGCGCATGCGACGACTGGGCTGGGCGGGAATCGAGCTGGAGGCCGGCGACGACCGGCTCGTCATCGACCCGCTGGTCGACCCCGGGATCTTCTCGGCGTTCCTGGGGCCGGAGGCCGAGCCACTCATCGCGCCCGAGCCGGGCGCCGCGCGTGCCGCGCTGCTGACGCACCTGCACCGCGATCACGCAGACGTGGGCGCCCTCGACGCCGCGGTGGCGTCCGGCGGCGAGGTCCTGCGACCGGACGCTGCGCAGGCCACGGAGTTCGACGAGTTCGTGACGGGAGAGGCCGAGCGCGGGCTCGCGGAGACCGGCCGGCCGCAGGTCATGGTGCGCGCGGGCGAGGGGCGGCGGCTCGGCGCGTTCCAGGTCACCGCACTGCCGGCAGTCGACGGGCTCGGGTCGCCACAGGTGTCGTGGCTCGTCGAGGCCGGCGGCCGCCGGGTGGTGCACGGCGGCGACACGCTGTGGCACGGCGGCTGGTGGTCGATCGCCGCCGTGGCCGGACCGATCCACGTCGCCTGCCTCCCGGCCAACGGCGTCGAGATCGACTACCCGAACCTCCAGCCCGCGGCCGACGGCGTGCCCGCGGTGATGACGCCCGAGCAGTCCGTGCAGGCGGCGCGGGCGCTCCGTGCCGACACGCTCGTGCCGATGCACGACGTGCGGATGTTCGAGCACGAGACCTACTACCGCCCCGTCACCGGCGCGCGTCAGCGGCTCGCCGACGCGGGGGCAGCGGCGGGGGTGGCCGTGCGGATCACCGCGCCGGGGGACTGGATCGAGGTCTGATTGGCAGCTTCCGGTTCCGGTTGCGCGGGCAGGGTCAGGAGGCACAGCACGGCACCCGCGGCGCACACCCCGGCGGCGACCAGGCAACCGGCCTGCATCCCGTCGAAGAAGCCCTGCGAGGCGAGACCGAACAGCGCGGTCCCCGCCTCGCCGGCGCCGGCGTCGCCGAGGCGCTCGGTGGCGATGAGTGCCGCGCCCACGGACTCGCGTGCCGCCTCGACCGCCTCGCCGGGCACCGCGCGCGCGGCGGATGAGGCGAACGCGTCGGCGTACAGCGACGCGTAGACGCTGCCGATGACCGCGACGCCCAGCGTGGCGCCCAGCTCGCGGGCCGTGTCGTTGATCGCCGACCCGATCCCGGCCTTCGCCTCGCTCACGGCGCCCATGATCGACTCGGTCGCGGGCGCGCTCGTCAGGCCCATGCCGGTGCCGAGGAACAGCATCTGGCCGACGATCGTCGAGTACGCCGTGCTCGCATCCGCCGTCGACGTCCAGGCGTAGGCGACGGCGAGCATCGCGAGGCCACCGCCGACGACGAACTTCGTCCCGCGCCGCACGGCGAGCTGCGTGCCGACGATCGACCCCACGGCCACCGACGTCGCGACCGGCAGGATCCGCAGGCCCGTCTCCAGCGGGCCGTAGCCCTTGAGGAACTGGAAGTACTGCGTGATGAGGAAGATGAAGCCGGCCAGCGCGAAGAACGCGACGGTGATGGAGACCGACGCCGCGCTGAAGCGCAGGTTGCGGAACACGCGGACGTCGAGC
>SYBY01000529.1 GCA_005788585.1 Actinomycetota bacterium
GAGCTCGCTCAGCTCGGCTTCGATCCGTGAGCTGATCGCGACGGCCTTGGCCCCCGTCGCCTCGGCGTGCTCGGCGACGGCGACGGGGACGACGCTGTCGCCCTCGTCGACGTTCGCCACGAAGAGCACCGGCTTGGCGGTGAGCGGCTGCACGGTCTGGCCGCGGTCGACGTCGTCGGGCATCGGCGACTGCCGCGCGGGCTTGCCCTCGTGGTAGCCGGCGATGAGCTGCTCCAGCCACGCCTGCTCGGCGATCGCGGCCTTGTCACCGCCGCGCGCCGTGCGGACCACGCGCTCCAGGCGCTTCTCGGCCTGCTCGAGGTCGGCGTAGATCAGCTCGGTCTCGATCGTCTCGATGTCCGCGCGCGGGTCGACCTTGCCCTCCGGGTGGATGACGTTGTCGTCGACGTGGCAGCGGACGACGTGGACGATCGCGTCGGTCTCCCGGATGTTGCTCAGGAACTGGTTGCCGAGCCCCTCACCCTTGTGCGCGCCCGCGACGAGGCCAGCGATGTCGTGGAAGTCGATCGTGTCGGCGACGATCTCGCTCGCGCCGATGGTCTCGGCGAGCCGGTCGAGCCGGTCGTCATGGACCGGGACGACGGCGACGTTCGGCTCGATCGTCGTGAACGGGTAGTTCGCCGCCTCCGCGCCCGCCTTCGTGAGCGCGTTGAACAGCGAGGACTTCCCTGCGTTGGGCATGCCGACGATCCCGATCTTCACGGCGCAGCACCATAGTGGTCAGGCGATCCACGGGGGTGTGCCGCGCGGCGCGTCCTCGCCGGGAACGAAGACGGACGCGGCGCTGTCGCCCGCGACGATCGCGACCGTGTCCTGCACGGCGGTCACCTGCCGCTCGATGCCGGCGGGCACGGCGAGGGTGTCTCCTGCCTGCAGCTCGACGGTGCCCTGCCGCGTCTGGACGGAGACCGCGCCCTCGAGCACGGTCCAGATCTGCTCGGTGTCGAAGATGTGCAGCGGGCCCTGCTGCCCGGCGGCCATCGCGACCCGCCAGAGGCTGAGGCTGTCGGTGCCGCCCAGCGTGGGCGACGCAAGCGTCGTCATGGCGGCGTTCGGGGTGTCGGTGCGGCGGGTATCCGCGGCGCGGACGGGGGCGAGAGACATGGTGAACTCAATTCGTCAACGTGGTTGTCTATATCGTACACCAGGTTGTCTATCGTGCCGACCATGTCCTCCGACCGCCTCGGCTTCGAGCTGCCCCTCCTGCTCCTCGGCGCGTTCCGCACACTCATTGACGACCTGCACGCGGAACTCGCCGACGCCGGGCACCCCGACGCCCGGCCGGCGCACGGGTTCGCCCTGCAGGCGATCGGCCCCGACGGCGTGAGCGTGACCGAGCTCGGGCGGCGCCTGGGCATCAGCAAGCAGGCCGCCGCCAAGACGACGGCGGCGCTCGTCGACCAGGGCTACGCCGCGCGCGAGGCGGACCCCGCCGACCGCCGCGCGGTCCTCGTGCGCCGCACCGCACGCGGCGAGGATCTGCTGGCGCGCAGTGCCGCGTCCTTCGATCGCCAGCACGAGGACCTGGTCGCCGCCCTCGGCGCCCGCCGGGTCCGTCAGCTCGAGGACGACCTGGAGACACTCGCCGGGGACGCGCGCCTGGCCCGGCTCACCGACATCGCGGGCTGGCTGGGCTAGCGCCCGGCGCTGCCGACCGCGGTCCCCAGGACAGCGCCCGCGGCGATGTCACTCGGGTAGTGGACCCCGAGGTAGACCCGCGAGACCGCCATGGCTGTCGCACCCGCGTAGAGGGGGCCCGCCGGCAGCAGGGGCGAGTACGCCCGCGCGGCGGCGAAGGACGAGCACGCGTGGGCGCTGGGAAACGACAGTCCGGTGGGCGTCTGCATGAGCGCGGGGAGGCCCTCGATCGCCGGGCGGCGCCGGCCGATCGCCGCCGTGATCGCGGTGTTCGCCAGGTACGCGCTGCCGACCGCGGCGGTCGCGCGGCTCCACTGGCCGCTGCGGCGGCGGTCCAGCACGACGCCGGCGACCCCGATCGCCAGCCAGACCGCCGCGTGCTCGCCGGTGTGCGAGAAGCGGCGGACGGGCTCGACGAGGCTCGGGACGTGCAGGTCGCGGCGAATCGCGTGGTACAGGCGGAGATCGAGCTGGGCGACACGGCGGCCCACGGGCCCCGACCGCAGACGGGCGCGAAGCGCGGCGCGTGCTCCGGGGGTGGGCTGGGATGGGGCCGCCATCCCCAGGCACGCTAACGCGCCGCAAGAACGGGGCGCTCCGCGACCGTTTCCTGACGAGGATCGCGTTATCGCCGGGCGTGACCGGGCATGATGGCCCGGTGCACGTCACGCTCGTCCATAACCCCGGCTCCGGAAAGGGCAGCGACGCCGAGGAGCTCGCGACGGCGCTGCGCGACGCGGGCGCCACGCACGTCGCCCCGCGTGCGATCGACACCATCGACGACGGGCCGCCTGAACCGGGCACCGATCGGGTGGTGGTCGCCGGCGGGGACGGGTCGATCGCGCCCGTGGCCGTCTGGGCTGCCGGCGCGGGCGTGCCGTTCGCCGTCATCCCGTCCGGGACCGCCAACGACTTCGCCCGGGCGCTCGAACTCCCGACCGGCACCCGGGAGGCCGCGACGCTCGCCGCCGACCCCTCCGCCACCCTCCGTCCGCTCGAGCTCGGCCGCGCCGCGGGGCGCCCCTTCGTCAACGCCGCGAACGCGGGTCTGGCCACCCACGCCGCGCGCGCGGCCACCCCGCTGAAGCAGAAGCTCGGCCCGCTGGCCTACGCGGTCGGCGCCGTGCGGGCCGGCATCAGCGAGCACCCGCTCGAGGTGACGGTGCGCGCCGACGGTGAGGAGCGCTTCCGCGGAAGCGCCTGGCAGGTCATCGTCGCGGCGACCGGCGCGTTCGGCGGCGGGTCGACGATCGCCCCGGCGAACCCCGATGACGGGATCCTCGACGTCATGGTCATCACCGCGGGGCCCCGCCCCGGACTCGTCCGCCGCGCGTTCGGGCTGCGGCGGGGCACCTTGCACGCCCAGGACGGCGTCGAGCGCATCACCGGACACGACATCGAGGTCGTCCTCCCCGCGCACGAGCCGTGGAACGTGGACGGGGAACTCTGCGACGAGCTCACGGACGACGCCGGAAAGACGACGTTCACCGTCGAGCATCACGCGATCCGCGCGGTGGTGCCGTCGTGAGCCGCGCCGCGTGGGCCTGGCCCGCTGCGCTGACCGCCGCCGGCGTCGCCTGGTACGGCGCGGAATCCCTGCGTCACCGCCGCGAGCAGGGCGACGGCTACGAACTGCATCCCGGCCAGCCCACCGTCGCCGACCGCGAGTTCCTCTACGCCGCGGAGGCGCTGACCGCCGCCCCCATCAGCCAGGGCAACGACATCGAGCTGCTCATCAACGGCGACGCGATCTTCCCCGCCTTCCTGGAGACGATCCGTGAGGCGGAGCAGACGCTCAACCTCCTGACCTACGTGTACTGGAAGGGCGACATCGCCCGGGACGTCGCCGGCGCGCTGTGCGAGCGCGCCCGCGCGGGGGTCGAGGTCAACGTCCTGCTCGACGCGGTCGGCACCGCGAAGATGGAATCCGCCCTGCTGAAGGACATGCGCGCGTCCGGGGTGAACGTCGCGCGGTTCCGCCCCCCGAAGCCGTACGCGATGAAACGCCTGAACCACCGGACGCATCGCAAGCTCCTGATCGCCGACGGGAAGATCGGGATGACCGGCGGCGTCGGCATAGCGGAGGAGTGGACGGGCGATGCCCAGGACCCCGATCACTGGCGCGACACCCACGTGCGGGTGTGCGGGCCGGTGGTCCGCGGGCTGCAGGGCGCGTTCGCCGAGAACTGGCTGGAGGCGACCGGCGACGTGCTCGTCGGGGACGGGCACCTGCCTCACCTCGACGAGGTCGACGGCGGCGGGCCGATGCAGGTCGTGCGGTCCGCGGCCGGCGTCGGGGACACCAACGCCGAGGCCCTGTTCTTCCTGGCGATCGCGTGCGCGTGCGAGCGGCTGCACCTCACCGCGGCGTACTTCGCCCCCCGTCCGGCGTTCGTGCAGGCCCTGTGCGACGCGGCGGGGCGCGGCGTCGACGTCAAGGTCCTCGTGCCCGGCCCGCACATCGACAAGGAGGCGGTCCGCGTCGCGGGCCGCGCGGTCTACGAGGAGCTCATGGACTGCGGGGTGCGGGTCTTCGAGTACCAGCCGACGATGCTCCACGCCAAGTCCCTGGTGATCGACGACGCCTGGGCCGCCGTCGGCAGCGTGAACTTCGACAACCGGTCGTTCGCGCTCAACGACGAGACGACGCTGTGCGTCCAGTCGGAGGAGTTTGCGGGAGCGCTCGATGCGCAGTTCGCCCGGGACCTCGAGGTCTCCGAGGAGATCCAGCCGGGCCGCTGGTCCGAGCGCGGCAACGGCCACCGCGTGCTCGAGGCCGCGGCCCGCCTCGCCCGGCGCGAATTGTGAAGAGCTGACGAACGCGCGCAACCCCGGTCTGGACACGGTGTTGCGAGCGATGATGCTCCGGACCCCACGTGCGCTCCTCGCTCTCGCCGCCTGCGCGGTCGCCGCCGCCCTGGCAGGCGCGATGGCCGCCCGGGCGGATGCGCGGACGATCCTGCTGGCCAGCGGCGACGGCAACATCACGCTGACCGACACCGCCACGAACCGCGTCACGGCGCGGCTGCCCGTCGGAGGCGTCACCGTGGGCGCGGTCATCACACCCGATGGCAATCGCGGGCTCGTCGCCTCCGGCAATCGCGTGCTGGCGGTCGACATCCCGGCCCGCACGATCGCGGCCACCGCGACGGTGCCGGCCCCGGTCCGCGCGATTGCCATGACCCGCGACGGGACCCGGGTCCTGGCGGCGGTTCCCGGCGGAATCATCGTGCTCGACGCCGCAACCATGGCCCGCGTGGGCGCGGTATCGCTCAACGGCGCCCAGCCGACCTCCATCGCCGTCGCGCCGGATGGCCGTCGCGCCGCGGTCGCGCTGCGCGGCGGCCGGCTCGGCCTGGTCGACCTGGTCGGCAGCCGCCTGAGCCGCCGCGCGCGCACCGGGACGCTCGGCGCTGTCGCGTTCTCCCCCGGCGGCGCGCTGTGGGCCGCCTCCACCCGCGGCGAGCTGCGGCGCTACAGCCGCGTGACCGGGCGGATGCTGCGGCGCATCGACGTCAAGCGCGGCGTCGGCGCCGGCCTTGCGATCTCGCCCGACGGGCGCCGGGCCCTGGTCGGTGCCCTCGCGGGCAGCCGCGCTGCCGCGGTCGTCGACCTCCGGCGCGGACGGCTCGTCACCCGACTGCGGACGGGCACCGGCCCCGGCAGCCCGGTCTTCTCGCCCGACACCTTCCGCGCGTACGTCGCCGACCGGGGAAGTCGCACCGTGTCGGTCCTGGCGACCTCCTCGTGGCGGCGGCTCACGGTGCAGCGGCTCGGAGCCGGCGCGCGCCCGAACGCCCTGCAGGTCCAGCCCGGCCTGGCGGTCAAGCGGGGCACTGAGGGGGACGACGTGCTCGTCGGCTCGCGCCTGGCCGACCAGCTCGAAGGGCTTGGTGGCAACGACATCCTGCGCGGCTTCCGCGGAAGCGACCGCCTGTTCGGCGGCCCCGGGAACGACACCCTGGAGGGCGGGGCCAACAACGATCTCGCCGACGGGGGTGAGGGCGACGACCGCATCAGCACGCAGTCGGGCGACGACACGCTCCTCGGAGGCCTGGGCAACGACGTCCTGTTCGGCGGCACCGGCAACGACCGGCTCGACGGCGGCGAGGGCAACGACTACCTCGACGGCGGCGACGGGGACGACGAGATCGAGGGCGGCGAGGGCGACGACCGGATCGTCGAGGCCGGGCTGGGCGACGACGTGCTGCTGTCAGGAGGACCGGGCAACGACTACATCGACGGCGGACGCGGCGGCGACCGGATCGAGGGCGGGCCGGGCAACGACACGCTGTTCGGCCGCACCGGCGCCGAGACGATCCTCGGTCAGGACGGCGACGACACGATCGACGGCGGCCCGGCCGGCGACCTCATCTACGGCGCCGACGGCGCGGACAGCATCCGCGGCGACGCGGGCCGCGACCGGATCTTCGGTGGGTCGGGCAACGACGTGATCGACGGCGGAACCGGCGAGGACACGCTGAGCGGCGGCGACGGCCACGACGAGATCGTCGCCGGCCCCGGTCGGGACAACGTCACGGGTGGGCGCGGCAACGACATCATCCGCGTCGCCGACGGCGACCAGGACACGGTCGACTGCGGACCTGGCAACGACACGGTCTACGTCGAGAACACGGCGCCCTCACGCGACCGGCTGCGCAACTGCGAGACGGTCATCCCGATACCGCCCGAGCCGTCCACCGACGCGCCACCGCTCACCACGACGCTCCTCGGCGGGCCGGGCAACGACATCATCTTCGGCACCCCGGGGCCCGACACCATCATCGGCCGCGACGGCAACGACGAGCTCTACGGCAACGAGGGCGACGACTACGTCGACGGCGAGTACGGCAACGACACGCTGCGCGGCGGCCCGGGCAACGACGAGCTCCACGGCCGCGACGGCGACGACGTCGTCCTCGGCAACGAGGGCGACGACCGGATCTACGGCGAGCGCGGCAACGACATCCTCAACGGCGGGCCCGGCAACGACAGCATCTACGGCGGGTTCGACGACGACAC
>SYBY01000530.1 GCA_005788585.1 Actinomycetota bacterium
ATGGAGTCGATGAGCAAGGCGCCGTACCTCGTCCCCAACGCCCGCTTCGGCTACCGCATGGGCGAGGGCAAGTTCCTCGACGCGATGGTCAGCGACGGCCTGACGAACGCCTTCACCGGCAAGCAGATGTTCCAGGAGGCCACCGAGGTCGGCGAGGAGCTCGAGATCACGCGGGCGGACCTCGACAAGTGGGCGCTGCGCTCGCACCAGCGCGCGGTCGAGGCGACCGACGCCGGTCGCCTGCCCGAGGAGATCGTCTCGGTGACGATCAGCGGCCGCAAGGGCGACACCGTCGTCGAGATCGACGAGGCGCCGCGCCGCGACACGTCGCTCGAGGGCCTGAGCAAGCTGCGCGGCCTGCACGGCAAGGACGGCAGCCACACGGCCGGCAACTCGCCGGCGGTCAACGACGGCGCCGGCGCGCTCGTCCTCGCGTCCGACGAGTGGGCCGCCGCCAACGGCAAGGAGATCCTCGGCGAGATCGTGGCGCAGGCCGCCGTCGCCGACGACTTCGCCTACCTCGCCCGCACGCCCGCCAACGCCGCGATGAAGGCGCTCGAGAAGGCCGGCCTGTCGGCGCAGGACCTCGACCTCTGGGAGATCAACGAGGCGTTCGCCTCGGTCGCCCTGAACTCGACGCGCATGCTCGGCGTCGACGAGGAGAAGGTCAACGTCAACGGCTGCGCCGTGGCGCTCGGCCACCCGCTCGGCGCGTCGGGCGCCCGCATCATCGGCTCCCTGGCCCTCGAGCTGCGCCGCCGCGGTGGCGGGCTCGGCTGCGCCGCGATCTGCTCCGGCGGCGGGCAGGGCGACGCCGTGATCATCAAGGTCGCGGGCTGACCTGACGTCCTCCCGGTGGGCGGCGCTGCGTCGCCCACCGGATGATGACCGGCGGCATACCGGGTTCATACCCGGCGGGCCGATCCCCCTGGCAATGACCGTCCTCCGGGGGAGAACTCACCGAATGCCGCTCCGCAAGAACCATGGGTCCAAGACCCTGCTCGCCAGCACTGTCCTCGTCGCGTCCCTGGCGATTGCGCCCGCCTCCGCATCGGCCCAGTCCTGGGCCAAGTGGATCCCCGGCTACAAGGCGCCGGCCACGACGACCCCCGCTCCTGCGCCGGCGCCGGCGCCGGCGCCGGCGCCGGCGCCCACGACGACGACCGCGAGCACGACGCCCACGCCGGCTCCGGCTCCCACGCCCGCTCCGGCTCCCACGCCCGCTCCGGCGCCCACGCCCGCTCCGGCGCCCGCCCCCGCGGCGGACGGCTGCGCCGAGCAGCCCACGGTGAAGGCGTACTCCCGCTTCGGCGACAACGCCGACTACGCCCCCGCGCCCGGCGCGACGTTCGAGGAGGGCCAGGCAGGCTGGAGCTTCAGCAAGAAGACCTGGCCGTGGGATGAGGGCAAGGTGGCCTCCATCGTCAACGGCAACGACGGCAACGCCATCGTCGGCGGCTCAAAGTCGCTGCAGCTCACGCAGAACGCCTGGGCCCAGTCGCCGCGCTTCTGCGTCGACGAGTCCCACCCGCACTTCCGCTTCTCGTTCAAGGTGACGGGCTGGGCGTCGAAGTTCGACGTCCTCATCATCTACCGCGACCTCGCGGGCACCCTGACGGAGGCGCAGTTCGTCTCGTCGAGCAATGTCACGCTCTTCCCGGGCAAGTGGCAGATCTCGCCGGAGAGCCCGCTGGCTACGAAGATCCCGCTGATCTCCGACGGCAAGGCCGCATCGGTCCAGGTCTACGCGAAGGTCGGCAACGGCACGGTGCTGTTCGACAACTTCATGGTCGACCCCTACCGCCGCCGGTAACCACCCGGCACTCCCTCCCAGCTCGCGGGCCGGCGCACAGCGCCGGCCCGTGGTCGTTCCGGGGTGCGATCATGGCGGCGTGACCTCACGGCCTGCCGCCTTCTTCGATCTCGATCGCACGCTCATGGCCGGCTCGTCCGGGTTTCACTGGGCCCGGGCGGCCTACGAGGCCGGGATGATCAGCCGCAGCCGCCTGATCGCCGACGCGGGGAACAACCTGCGCTTCCGGCTGCGCGGCTCGACGGATGCGTGGACGGACAAGGTCCGCGAGCGCATCGGCGAGCAGATCCGCGGTGTGCCGGTCCGCGACCTCCAGCGGCTCTCGCCTCGGGTCCTGGCGCTGGTGCTGCCGCGGCTGTACCCGCAGATGTTGGACGTCGCGTACGACCACCAGGATGCGGGGCGCCCGGTCTACATCTGCACCGCGGCGTCCCAGGAGATGGCCGAGCTGCTGGCGCACGTCCTGGGGTTCGAGGGCGGGATCGGCTCGAAGTCGGAGATCGTCGACGGCGTCTACACCGGCCGGCCGGGCGGGCCATTCTGTTATCGCGAGGGCAAGGCTGCGGCGATCCGGGAGCTCGCGGCGCGCGAGCGGTTCGACCTGACGACGTCCTGGGCCTACTCGGACTCGGAGTCCGATCTGCCGATGCTGCGCCTCGTCGGTCATCCGGTCGCGGTGAACCCGGACGCGGAGCTCGGCCGGGTGGCTGCCGAGGAGGGCTGGGAGGTCCTGCGGTTCGACCGCCTCGACCGGCACCTGAAGCTGGGTGCCGCGGCGGTGACCGCCGCGGCGATCGGCGGCGTGGGGCGCCAAGTCGTGGTGCGGCGGGCGACCGCCGGTGCGCCGCCCCGGCGGCGGGCCTTGTCCTGACCCCGCAGCGACCGTACCCTTCCGCTCCATGACGATGGGCGCCCGCACGGATGGCGGCGGCTCCGCAGAGCACGGACGCGAAGACGCGGACTTCCTCTCGAGCGGGCTGCGCTGTGCCGCGTGGCTCTACCGGCCGGCGCTCGCGCCGCCCGTCGCGGCCGTGGTCATGGCCCATGGGTTCGGCGGGGTGCGCATCGCCCGCCTGGAGGCGTACGCGGCGCGCCTGCGGGCCGCCGGGTACGCGGTGCTCCTGTTCGACTACCGCCACGTCGGCGACAGCGACGGCGAGCCGCGCGGACTGCTCGACATCGGTCGCCAGCACGACGACTGGCAGGCGGCCGTGGCGCACGCCCGCAGCCTGCCGGGCATCGACCCCGACCGCATCATCCTGTGGGGCACGTCCTTCTCGGGCGGCCACGCGATCGCCACGGCGGCACGCGACCCGCGGATCGCCGCTGTCGTCGCGCAGGTGCCGCATGTCAGCGGCCTGGCGTCCGCGCTCGCGGTCCCGTTCGCCCTGTCGCTGCGGCTGACGGCGCTCGGGCTCCGCGACGAGCTCGGCTCGCGCCTGGGGCGGCCGCCGCGGTACGTGCCCTCGCTCGGTGCGCCCGGCGACCTCGCGGTGCTCACGTCGTCCGACGCGATGGAAGGGCACGCGATCCTGCGCATGGACCATCCCGACCGCGAGTGGAGCGACGACGTCGCCGCGCGGATCGTGCTGCGCGTCCCGTTCTACTCGCCGGGATGGGCCGCGGGGCGGGTCCGCTGCCCGCTGCTCATCCAGGCCACGCGCGACGACGAGGTCACCCCGGCCCGCGCGGCCCAGCGCGCCGCCCGCCGGGCGCCGCGCGCCGAGCTCCAGTTGTACGACGGCGGGCACTTCGCCCCGTACGCGGGCGAGCTGTTCGAGAAGATGGTCGCCGGCCAGGTCGCGTTCCTCGTGCGCACCGTCCCGCCCGCGCGTCCCAGCTGACATCATCTGCCGGGACGTCCACCCGTCTCGAGGAGCCTGTCGCTGATGCGCAAGATCGTCCTGTCTCTCGCCGCCGTCGGCGCACTCGGTGCCGCGGCCGTCCCGGCGCTCGCCGCCACGAAGACGGTGAACGTGGGCGACAACTACTTCGTGAAGTCCAGCGGCACCCCGACCGTCACGGTGAAGTCCGGCGATCGCGTGCGGTGGCGCTGGGTGGGAGACAGCCCGCACAACGTCGTCGTCACGAAGGGCCCCGCCAAGTTCTCGAGCCCGACGAAGACCTCGGGGACGTACACCCGCAAGGTGACGAAGAAGGGGCTGTACACCATCGTCTGCACGATTCACGGCGCCTCCGATCAGTCGATGAAGCTCCGCGTGCGCTGAGGTCCCGCCCCGTCACTGGACGGGGAGACAGAACCCGGCGCTCGCGCTCAATCTCTGCGCGCGAGATGACGATGAATGGGGGATAGGCCCGTGCCGATGACGACCCCCCGCAAGATCACGTGAGCCAGCCCGGGCTGACCGAGGGCATGGCCGAGACGGCCGACCGCCTCCTGGAGGAGTCC
>SYBY01000531.1 GCA_005788585.1 Actinomycetota bacterium
CTAAAAAGTAAACTTGCCAAGTGGAAAAAAAGCGGTAGTGGTGCAGTTCCGCCAACTCCACCAAGCAGCTTCACTGGGCCGTTCTCAAGCTCAGACGACTTTGGCTCGGCGGCCGCGGGCAGCTCGGAGACGGCGGCCGACCCGCAGCCGGCGGCGGACGCCGCCGCCGCGGACAGCGCGAGCACGAGGAGGGGACGTGACACCGGTCGAGCATGCCAGCGCACCGGCGCCGCCGGAACGGCTCACCCGCCGGATTTCGCAGATCGTCATGTTCGCCGCCGCGGTGGTCCTGGCCGTGGGCGCCGCGGCGCAGCTCGGCGTCATCGACCCGCTGGGGACTGCGGCGTCGCCGCTCGTTGGTGAGTGGGAGATCGGCGTCCGGTGGCGGGGCCTCGTGGTCGCCGGGCTGGCCTGCGCGGCGGCGGTGGCCGGCGCGCCCCGACTCCTCACGGCGCGGTGGCATCCCGCGGTGGTCGCGCTGGCGCTCTACCTGATCGCGGTCGCGCTCGGCCTGGCGCTGAACGTCGTGCGCGACGGGTCCGACGGCTGGACGCGGATGTTCGACCTCGGTCCCACGGGGTCGTTCGAGGCGCCGAACGAATACCTGCCCGCGCTGCCGTCGCTCGGGTACGGCGTGTGGTTCTACCTCGACCGGTTCGCCGAGATGGTGCCGGCGTTCCCCGTCCACGTCGCCGGCCACCCGCCCGGTCCGCTCCTGCTGCTGCACGCCTTAGGGATCTCGACCGCGGGCGGGATGGCCGCGCTCGTCATGCTCGGCGGCTCCCTGTGCGCACCTCTGGCCTACCGGCTGGGGTGGACGCTGCACGGCGAACCGGCGGGACGTGTGGCGGGGCTGCTGTGCGCGTGCTCGCCGCTCATGCTGCTGTTCGGCGTCTCGTCGTTCGACTACGTGTTCGCTGCCGCGGGCGCGGTGGCCGCGTGCCTGCTCGCCGCTCGCGGGTGGGGCTGGCGGATGGCCGGCGCGCTCGCGCTCGGCGCCGCGATCCTGTTGAACTGGGCGCTCCTGGCCGTGGGCGCCTGGGCCGCCCTGCTGGTCTGGCGGCGCGACGGGTGGCGCCCCGCCCTCGTCGTTGCCGCCGCGTGTGGCGCCGGGCTCGTCGTGGTCCACGGCGGCCTCGCGCTGGCCTTCGGCTACGACCCCGTCGGGACGATCCGCGCCACCGAACAGGTCTACCGCGACTCCATCGCGCAGTTCCGCCCCTACTGGTTCTGGGTGCTCGGGTCCCCGGTCGCGTGGGGCGTCACGCTCGGCGTGCCGATCGTCGCGGGAGCCATCCGCGCGGTGGTCGCGCGGACGCCCGCCGGCGTCGCCCTGGCGGCGGTCATCGCCATCGCCGCGATCGGCGGCTTCTCCAAGGCGGAGACCGAGCGCATCTGGCTGTTCCTCGTCCCGCTCGCTTGCGCCGCGGCCGCACCGTACGTCCGCGAGGGCCGCGTGCGCGTCCTGGTGGCGATCCTGCTCGGCCAGGCGCTGGCCACGCAGGTGCTGATGGACACCGTGTGGTAAACCGCAGCTGAGCAGACGGGCGCCGCCGCGCAAGCGGCCCGCCCGCGCGCCTCTCACCATGTCCGCCAGCAGCGCCTCACCCGTCGGCCGCATCGGCCGTGTCGCCCGTCACGGGGCGATTCGGCCCGGCCGCCTCGGGGAAGTCCTCATCGAGATCCGCGGGGGCATCGAAGCCTTCCTCGCCGAGGACGTCGACGGTGGCGCGATCGGGGAGGACGAGGAGATCGTCGTGGTCGAGCAGACCGCCCCGCGCACCGTCCTCGTCGCCCGCCTGTACGACCGACCCGACGCCGTCACGGAGGAGACCCCATGACCCTCGAAGCGAGCCCCGTCCTCATCGCCATCGCGGCGGCGGTGATCCTCGTCCCGCTGCTGACGTTCCTGCTCTTCAAGGCGCTGTGGAAGGTGCCCAACGCCGACGAGGCGCTGATCATCACGGGCTTCGGGGTCAAGGGCGCGCCGCGACCGCGATCGGAGATCGACCTCGGTCCTGACGGCCAGCCGACCGCCGCCGGGGCCGCCCATGCGAAGACGTTCAAGATCATCACCGGCGGCGGCACGCTCGTGATCCCGATCCTCCAGAAGGCGCAGTACCTGTCGCTGCGCGCGGCGTCCGCCGACCTCGACGTCACGGGCGTCGACAAGCAGAAGATCCCGGTCGGCGTGCGGGGCGTCTCGGTGTTCAAGGTCGGCGACGACGACCAGTCGATCACGAACGCCGCCACGCGGTTCCTGGACGACAGCCCCGGCCAGAACGGCCAGATGCATCACCTGGTCAAGGAGATCTTCCACGGCCACCTGCGGTCGATCATCGGCGGGCTGACGGTCGAGGACCTCATCGCGAACCGCAACGAGCTCGCCCAGGAGACGCGCGACGCGTCGGTGCAGGAGATGCAGAAGCTCGGCCTCGTGGTCGACTCGCTGCAGATCCAGGACATCGTGGACCCGACCGGCTACATCCGCGCGCTCGGCGAGCCGCGCGCCGCCGAGGTGCAGATGCAGGCGCGGATCGCGCAGGCGAACGCCGACCGTGAGGCGACCGAGCGCGAGCAGGAGGCCCAGGCGCTGAAGGCCGCCGCCGAGCGTGACACCGCGATCAAGATGGCCCAGTTCCAGGCCGAGCGCGACCGGGCGGCCGCCACGTCGGCCCAGGCCGGGCCGCTCGCCGACGCAGAGGCGCGCAAGCAGGTCGTCGTCGAGGAGACGGCGGTGGCGAACCTCGAGGCCGAGCGCGAGGAGAAGCGGCTGGACACGCAGGTGCGCAAGCCCGCGGACGCCGAGGCGTACCGCCAGCGGGTGGAGGCCGAAGGTCAGCGTGCGGCGCGCGTCGAGCTCGCACAGGCGGGCAAGACCGAGGTCGAGCTCAAGGCGGAGGCCGACGCGCGCCGCGTCGAGCTCGCCGCGACGGCGACCGCCAAGGAGACCCGCGAGGTCGGTCAGGCGGAGGCGGCGGCGACGCAGGCCAAGGGCGAGGCGGACGGCGCCGCGATCCGCGCGAAGGGGCTCGCGGAGGCGGAGGCGATCGCCAAGCGCGCCGAGGCACTGGAGAAGGAGTCCGACGCGGTCATCGGCCAGCAGATCGCCGAGCAGCTGCCGGAGATCGTCCGCGCGGCGTCCGAGGCGTTCCGCCACGTCGACAACCTGACCGTGCTCAACGGCGCGCAGGGCATCAGCGAGATCATGAACCAGGTGATCGGGCAGGCAGGCCCGGCGCTCGACCTCGCCAAGCAGACGCTCGGGCAGAACGCCAACGGCCAGGGCAACGGCGTGGCGACGTCCACGCCGATCCCGGTCCGCGACGAGCGGTCCCCCGCGGACGCGGACGGTGGCCCCGCCGCGGACTGACGGCTCAGACGTCCTCGCCCTTGGCCTGCCGGTCGGCTCGGACCGCTTCGCGCTCGGCGAGGCGGTTGCGGCGACGCAGCTGGGCCTCACGCTCGCGGCGTTCCTCCTCGGGGCTCGCCGTCTCGAGCGCTGGGACCTCCTTGGGACGGCCCTCGTCGTCGAGCGCGACCATCGTGAGGTAGGCGCTGTTCGTGTGCCGGATCTCGCCCGTGCGCGGGTTCTCGGCCTCGACCCGGACGCCGACCTCCATCGACGTGCGCCAGACGGCGTTCACGCGCGCGCGGAACGTCACGAGGTCGCCGATGTTCACCGGGACGAGGAACGTCATGCGGTCCACGCCGGCGGTCACGACGCGTGCATGGCCATGGCGGATCGCGGCGAGGCCGGCGGCCTCGTCGACGAGCTTCATGATCGTGCCGCCGTGGATGAACCCGGCGGCGTTCGCGTCGCCGACGCCCATCCAGTGGGCGAGGATGGAGGAGCTGTCTTCGGGGCTGGCGATGGCGGCAGGGTACTACCGGGGGATC
>SYBY01000089.1 GCA_005788585.1 Actinomycetota bacterium
GCTGCGCCGCCTCTCGCTGGAGGCCGCCACCTTCCGCTTCCTCGAGCGCGCACCCGGCAACGGCGGGACGGTCCGCGGGCAGCTGCACCTGCACGCGGTCTCCGTCGCCGTGACCTCCGCGCTCGCCGCCGACATGGCCCGTGTGCGCGGGGAGGCACCGCACCTCGCCGGGCTGCTGCACGACATCGGCAAGCTCGTCCTGCCGATCGCGTTCGGCGAGAGCGCCATCGAGCAGATCACCAGCCAGCACCCCAGCGGCCAGGGCCGCGTCGCGCTCGAGCGCGAGATCCTCGGCATCGACCACGCCCTCGCCGGCGCGCTCCTCGCGGAGCGGTGGGGCTGCGCCCCCGAGGTCTGCGAGGCCATCGCCTTCCACCATGGTGGCCCGACCGGCATCGCGGTGCCGACGCTCGAGACCGCCTGCGTCCAGGTCGCCAACGGCGTCGCCGACATGCTCAGCGGCGGCGAGGCCGACCACCCGCTGCTCGAAGCCGCCCTCGAGCGCCTCGACCTGCAGACCGACGCCCTCGACCGCCTCGCCGAGGCCGCCAGCACGCCGCTCGGCGCCGTCGCGAGCGGCCGCCTGGGTGAGCAGATCGCCGACACGTCGCAGCTCGCCGAGCTCGACGACCTCACCGGCCTGGCGAATCGCCGCCACTGGCTGACGACCGTCCGCGGGGAGCTGTCCGAGCGCGGCAGCGGCGCGGTCCTCGTCGTGTCGGTCGGCGGTCTGGCCGACGTCACGCGCACGCACGGCTACGGCGCAGCGAACCTCGTCCTGACCGAGGTCGCCCGCGTCGTCTCCCGCCACGGCCTCGCGGGGCGCATCGGCGGCGTCGTGCTCGGCGTGTGGATCGACGGTTCCGCCGACGACGCCTCCGCCGCCGGCGCGCTCATCGAAGCCGAGGTCGCCGCCGCCGAGCGCGATGGCACGCCGCCCGTCGAGCTGCACCTCGGCGTGGCGAGCGCCCCGGCCGATGGGACGGATCTGGCGCTGCTGCTCGAGGCGGCCGACGATGCGTCGTCGCGTCAGCGCGACGCGGCCCGCGGCCCCGCGTCGGGCACCGACGTCGCGATGGACCATCGCCGCGCCGCGTAGGCCGCTAGCAGCGCACGAGCCCCTTCTCGCGCACGATCTCCCAGTCGAGCATCTTGTAGCCGACCCGGTCGAAGACGACGGTCACCTGGCCGTCGTCGCCGCCGGTGACGGTGCCCGGTCCCCACGACGCGTGCTCGACGCGGGTACCGACCACGGGCAGGCCGTCGGAGTTCGGCGTGCCCGCACCCGCGTCGCAGCGGTCGCAGTTCCCGCACGGTGGCGCGTACGCCTCGCCGAAGTACCCGAGCAGGAACGCCCGGCGGCACCCGTCGTGCTCGGCGTACCCGCGGATCATGTCGACGCGTGAGCGATCGAACGCCTCGCGCTCGACCTCGACCTGCGCGGCGGTGTCGACAGCGACCGCGAGGGCCTCGTCGTCCATGGAGCGTGCGGCGTCGGTCGCCATGACCGCACCGTCCTCCGCGACGGTCACGACACCCGCGCGCTCGAGCCGGTGCAGCGCCGTGCCCAAGCGCGCCTCGGACAGGTCGAGTTCGGCGGCGAGCACGTCCTGGGCGACCGCGTCGTCACGGGCCCGCAGGCCGCGCGCGAGGAGGTCGAGCTGCTCGTGCTCGACCCGGCCGGCCGCGTGGAAGCGGCGCAGCCCCAGATCCTGGGGCCGGTAGAACAGGACAGCCTGAGCGGGCTCGCCGTCGCGGCCGCCCCGGCCGATCTCCTGGTAGTACGCGTCGACCGATTCGCTGACGTCGTGGTGGACGACGAACCGCACGTCGTCCTTGTCGACGCCCATGCCGACCGCGATCGTGGCGACCATGACGTCGATCGTGCCGGTGTCCATGAAGGCGTCCTGCGCGGTGTCGCGCTCCTTGGCGGACATCCCCGCGTGGTAGGCGCCCGCGCGCACGCCGCGGTCGCACAGCGCCTCGGCGATCTCCTCGGTCGCGCGCTGGGTCGAGCAGTAGACGATCCCCGGGCCGGGCGCGGCGTCCTCGACCCACTCCAGCAGCGCCCGCGTCTTGCGCGTCGCGTCCTCATGACGGTCGACGGCCAGGTGGATGTTCGGGCGGTCGAAGCCGCGGACGATGATCTCCGGGTCGCGCAGCTCCAGGGTGCGGACGATCTCCTCGCGCACGGGCGGCGCGGCGGTCGCCGTCAGCGCCAGGATCGGCGGCCGGCCCAGCGCGTCCGCGGCGTCGGCCAGGCGCAGGTACTCGGGCCGGAAGTCGTGGCCCCACTGCGACACGCAGTGCGCCTCGTCGACGACGAACAGCGACGGCGACAGCGCCCGCAGCCGCGCGACGACGTCCTCCCGGGCGAGCTGCTCGGGTGCCAGCAGCACGAACTCGATCTCCCGGTCGCGCAGGGCGTCGAACACCGCGTCCCGCGCGCGCGGCGTGAGCGTGGAGTTGAGCGTCGCGGCGCGGCCGTGCTCGACGTCCTCGACGGCGTCGGCCTGATCGGCCTGCAGCGAGATGAGCGGCGAGACGACGACCGTCGGACCGGGCAGCCGCAGGCCGGCGAGCTGGTAGATCGCCGACTTGCCCGACCCCGTCGACATGACCGCGAGCGTGTCCTTGCCGGCGAGCACGGAGGCGACCCCTTCGGCCTGCCCCGGCCGCAGGGACGTGTACCCCAGACGCTCACGCGCCAGCTCGGCGATCTCGTCATGGGTGCCCACGGACCGGGCAAGCTACCCCGTCGGGGGCAGACCTATCCTCGAAGGGTGGCCACGGACGAGCAGCTCACCCGCGGAGAGCGCCTGAAGCAGCAGCGGCGGACCCTTCCGGACGGGCCCGGCGTGTATCTCATGCGCGACGACCGCGGCCGCGTGATCTACGTTGGCAAGGCGAAGTCGATCCGCAAACGGGTCAACAGCCACTTCTCCAAGCCCGTGACGCGCGGCGCGAAGGACATGGTCAGCGAGATCGACCACATCGAGTTCCTCCTCGTCTCCAGCGAGTCCGAGGCGCTGCTCGCCGAGCAGAACTTCATCAAGCAGTACCGCCCGCGGTTCAACATCCGCCTGCGCGACGACAAGAGCTACCCGTTCATCGCGATCTCGATGGACGAGGACTACCCGCGGGTCTACTTCACCCGCGAACGCCATCGCAAGGGGCGGTTGTACTTCGGCCCGTACTCCAACGCCAAGCGCGTCCGCGGGACGCTCGACCTGCTCGGGAAGATCTTCCTGTACCGCTCGTGCAACGGTCCCGAGCCCGGCCGGCGCAGCGGATCGCCGTGCCTCGACTACTACATCAAGCGCTGCGGGGCGCCCTGCGTCGGCTACGTCGACCAGGCCGAGTACCGGACGTCGATCGACGGCGTCGTCGACTTCCTGCAGGGTCGCTACCGCGACATCGAGCGGGACCTCGAGCAGAAGATGAAGGACGCCGCCGCCGCGCAGGAGTTCGAGCAGGCGGCCCTGGAACGCAACCGCCTGCGCGCGGTCCGCGAGCTGCTCCAGCGCCAGCGGGTCGCCAACGAGTCGGTGGGCACGCTCGACGCGGTGGCGGTCGCGGTCAGCGGCACCGACGCGAACGCGCAGGTCTTCCAGGTCCGCGACGGCGTGCTCTCCGACCGCCAGTCCTTCTACCTCACGAACGAGACCGAGGGCGACGTCGCCGAGGTCATCGAGGAGTTCCTCCTGCAGTACTACGGCGGCGCGCTGTCGATCCCCGCGCAGATCGTCATCCAGGGCGAGCTGGAGGACGACGAGGTCGAGGCCATCCAGGAGCTGCTCGCCGAGCGGCGCGGCAGCCGCGTCGAACTGCGGCGGGCCGAGCGGGGTGACAAGCGCCGCATCCTCGACCTTGCCGAGCGCAACGCGAAGCTCGCACTGGACACCGAGCGGTTGAAGGTCGAGCGCCAGCGCCAGCAGCGCGTCGAGGCGCTCGACGAGCTCCAGCGCGAGCTGGGGATGGACACGCTGCCGATCCGCATCGAGTGCTACGACATCTCGAACCTCATGGGGACGAACACCGTCGCGTCGATGGTGGTCTTCGAGGGCGGCGCGCCGAAGAAGAGCGACTACCGGCGCTTCAAGGTGCGGGGCACGACCGAGGGGGTCCCCGACGACTTCGCCTCGATGGAGGAGATCCTCGGCCGCCGCATGGCCCAGTTCGAAGCGCAGCAGGACCTGTCGCCGCACGACCCGAAGCGCAACGAGTCGTTCGCGTCGCTGCCGAGCCTGATCGTCATCGACGGCGGGCCGGGGCAGCTCTCGGCCGGCTTGCGGGCGCTGGAGGGCTTCCGCGAACGCGGCGTGACGATCATCGGCCTGGCGAAGAAGCTCGAGGAGGTGTGGTTCCCCGGCCAGCCCACGCCGCTGGTCCTGCCGCACAACACGCCCGCGCTCCAGCTGCTGCAGCGCGTCCGTGACGAGGCACACCGCTTCGCGATCACGCACCATCGCCAGCGGCGCGACCGGGACATGAGCGTCTCCGTGCTCGACGACCTCCCGGGGATCGGGCCGGTCCGCAAGCGGACGCTGCTCAACCACTTCGGCTCGCCCGATGCCGTGATGCGCGCGTCGCGCGAAGAGCTCGAGGGCGTGCGCGGCATCCCGGCGAAGACGGCACGGGAGCTGTATTCCCTGCTGCACCGCACGGGCGACTGAGCCGGTCGCTAACGTCCCGCGCATCGTGGCCGACGCCGAGGCGACCACCATCGAGGACCCGACCCAGTCCGCGCCCAGCGCGGTCGACGAGCTGGTGATCATCACCGGGTTCTCCGGCGCGGGGAAGTCGACGGCCATGAACGTCTTCGAGGACGCCGGCTACTTCTGCGTCGACAACCTCCCGCCGGAGATGATCCGCGGCCTCATCGAGCTGTTCGTGCACGAGGGGGCGAAGGTCGAACGCGCTGCCGTCGTGTCGGACGTGCGCGGAGGCGAGTACTTCGAGGCGCTGCGCCGCGTGCTCGGGATGCTCGGCCGCCAGGGGATCAAGCACCGGGTGCTGTTCCTCGACGCCGAGGAGCAGACCCTCGTCAACCGGTACAAGGAGACGCGGCGTCGCCATCCGCTCGCCCCGACGGGCAGCGTCGTGCAGGGCATCGCGCGCGAGCGCGAGCTGCTCGATCCGGTCCGCCCGTACGCCGACGCGATCATCGACACGACCGAGCTCGCCGCGTCGACGCTGCGCCGCAAGATCGCCTCGGAGTTCCTGCCCCGGCAGACGAGCACCCCGCTCGCGGTGACGTTCTCGAGCTTCGGGTTCAAGCACGGCCCGCCGCGCGACGCCGACCTCACCTTCGACGTGCGCGTCCTGCCCAACCCGCACTGGGATCCGGACCTCAAGCCGCTCACCGGGTTCGACTCCCGGATCGTGGACTACGTCGGCAAGTCGGGGACGCTCGAGGAGTTCTACGGGCTGCTCATTCCGCTGCTGGACTTCCTCCTGCCTCAGTACGAGGCCGAGGGCAAGGCCCATCTGTCCGTGGCGATCGGCTGCACCGGCGGCCGGCACCGCAGCGTCGCGATCACCGAGCACCTCGGCAAGCGCTACGGCGGCCGGGAGGACCTCCGCGTCGAGGTCGTCCACCGCGACGTCGAGAAGAGCACCAAGCGCTGAGGCCCGACCCGCACCGCCGATCGCAGGCGTAGCCGGTAGATTCCGGCACTCGCGCGGGCAGTGCCCCTTCGCCCGCGCCTGAGCTCGCGAGCATCACGCCCAGGAGGAACTCCCGCCCTATGCCCGTCAAGGTAGGCATCAACGGCTTCGGCCGGATTGGCCGCAACGTGTTCCGCGCCGCCAAGGCCGCGAACGCCGACATCGACTTCGTCGCGGTCAATGACCTCACCGACAACAAGACCCTCGGCCACCTCGTCAAGTACGACTCGATCCTCGGGCCGTACCCGGGCACCGTCGAGGTCAACGACGACGGCCTCGTGGTCGACGGCGACGCGGTGAAGGTCTTCGCCGAGAAGGACCCGGCGAACATCGACTGGGCGTCCCTCGGCGTCGAGGTCGTCATCGAGTCGACCGGCTTCTTCACGGACGCCGAGAAGGCCAAGGCCCA
>SYBY01000090.1 GCA_005788585.1 Actinomycetota bacterium
ATCGCGATCGTCGACTGGGACGACGCGCCGCTGATGATGGAGTTCGAGCTCATCCGCGACGACCTCGTGGCCGCCGGGCTCGACGTCACGATCTGCGATCCGAGGCAGCTGCGGTTCGAGGGCGGGAGACTGCACGGCCCGAACGGCCCGATCGACCTGGTGTATCGCCGCCTGGTGATCATGGACTGCATGTCGCGCCCGGACGACGTGAAGGCACTCGTCGATGCCGCGCGTGCGGGCGCGGTGTGCCTCGTCAATCCGTTCGCCAGCGACCTGATGGGCCACAAGTCGATCTTCGACCTGCTCACCGACGAGGATCGGGACTTCGGGCTGACGCCGACCGAGCGCAACGCGGTGCGCAACCACGTGCCATGGACCCGCGTGCTCGTCGCAGAGGCCGACCCCCACGACCACCGGACCGTCGGGCGTGACGAGGTCGTCGAGCACCGCATGTCGCTCGTCCTCAAGCCCGTGCACGACTACGGCGGGCACGGGGTCACCCTCGGGTGGGAGACCGACCCGCGCGAGTGGGAGGAGCTGGTCAGCAGGGCCGTGGCCGACGGGCATCTGGTGCAGCGGCGCATCCAGGCGCACCGCGAGCCGTGGCCGTGGGACGCACCGGAGTTCCCGCTGCGCGAGCTGTACGTCGACAACGACCCGTACATGTTCCGGGGCCGGATGGGCGGCATCCTCGCGCGGCTGTCGGGCAGCGGGATCACGAATGTGACGGCGGGGGGCAGCCTCGCGCCGACGTTCCTGGTGCGGCCGCGATGACGAACGAGGAGGTCGTGCGCGCGTACCTGGAGGCCTTCGACCGCCACGACATGGCCGCGGCGCGGGCGCTGCTCGCCGACGACTTCGCCCACGCTCCCGTCACGCCCGGAGGACCCCCGATGGACGCGGACGCGTACGTCGACGTCCACCGCCCGGTCGCGGCGTCCTTCCCCGACATGCGCCGCCACGTGGTGTCGGTCGAGTCCGACGGCGACGACGTGCGGGTCACCGCATACGTCACGGCGACGCACGATCACCATGTCCGCCTGCCGATGCTGGGGATCGACGACCTGCCGCCGACCGGGCGCGCGTACCGGACGGAGCCTCATCACGACACGTTCACCGTGCGCGACGGGCGGATCACCGCCGTGCACTCCACCTTCCCGCCGCGCGCCGGCCTGCGCGGCCTGCTGGATCAGCTCACGACCACGGAGACGGGATGACCGACCTGACGCGCTTCGCGGAGTACGACGACTTCATGGCCTACGCCGAAGCGACGCTGCCCAAGCCCACCTTCAACCATCTCAACGCGGGCGCGCTGACGAACTGGACGCGCGACGAGAACCGCAGGGCGTACGACCGGTGGGTGATCCGCAAGCGGCTGCTCGTCGACGTGTCCGAGACCGACCTCTCGACCACGGTGCTCGGCACCCGGGTCGAGATGCCGGTCCTGCTCGCGCCGTCGGCGTTCCACAAGTTCGTGCACCCGCAGGGGGAGATCGCCACCGCACGCGCCGCGAAGGCGATGGGCACGACGATGTGCCTGTCGACCCTGTCGAGCACGGCGCTCGAGGACGTCGCCGCCACGGGCGTCGACTGCTGGCTGCAGTTGCAGATCCACAAGGACCGGGGGCTGACGACGGAACTCGTCGACCGGGCGGCCGCGGCGGGATACAAGGGGATCGCGTTCACCGTGGACGCGCCGAACTACGGGCTGAAGCCGTCCGATCGCCGCAGCGAGATCCACCTGCCCGCCGGGGTGCAGATCGCGAACCTCATCGACCGCAAGACGCTGCCGCACTACACCACCGGCGAGGACCTCATGAAGTACATGTGGGACGAGATGGCGCAGGACGTCACGTGGGATGACGCCGCGTGGCTGTGCGACTACAGCCCGCTGCCCGTCATCGCGAAAGGCGTCCTGAGCGGACCCGACGCGGAGAACGCCATCGCCGCGGGCATGGCCGCGATCATCGTGTCCAACCAGGGGGGACGGCAGATCGACGGGGACCCGGCGACGCTCGACGTGCTCCCGGAGGTCCTCGACGCGGTGAATGGCCGCGTCGAGGTGCTCGTCGACGGCGGGGTGCGCACCGGCGCCCACGTGTTCAAGGCGCTGGCGATCGGTGCTCGCGCGGTCCTGCTCGGGCGCCCGCAGTACTGGGGACTGGCGGTAGGCGGGGAGGAGGGCCTGACCCACATGCTCGACGTGTTCCGGGAGGGGCTGGAGAACACGATGCAGCTCGCGGGCGTCAAGCGCGTGGCAGATGTGCAGCGTGATCTGGTGATGCCGGCGCCGCGCTAGGGCGCTCGCGGGTCAGGAAGGCCCAGGCGGCGATCGCGCCGAGCGCCGTCACAGCGGCCGTGATCTGGATGGTGGTGGCAAAGGCGGCGTCGAAGGCGTCGTTGGCCAGGCGCTGGGCGGCCTGCTCCTGCGCTGCCGGGACGCCCTTCAGCGCGGTCTGCGTGCCGGCGAGGAGGGCATGGACCCGTTCGCTGTCGACGCGGTCCAGCCGGTCGCCGGCCAGCCGGGCCGCTTCGAGTGCGGACAGCAGCGACCCCATGACCGCGACGCCGAGACTCGCGCCGATGTCGCGCGCCGTGGTGTAGACGCCGGAGACCATGCCGCGGTCCGCGCCGCGGGCGGCGGCCATGATCGTGGTGGTCATGGACGTCAGCACGACGGCGAACCCGCCGCCCACCGCGATGAGTCCCGGGAGCATCGGCAGGTAGGAGTCCGCCCGGACGGCCGTCCCGATGGCGAACGTGCCGAGCGCGAGCACCGTCATGCCGGCTCCGACGATCGTGCGGGGTGCGACGCGGTCGGCGAGCCTGCCCGCGACCGGCGCCATCACGAGGACCGGAAGGGTGAGGGGGAGGAGCAGCGCTCCCGTCGCCAGCGGCGAGTAGTCCAGGACGTTCTGCAGGTAGATCGCAAGCAGGACGACGAGCCCGGTCACGACGAACTGGGCGCTGAACCCGATGAAGTTGCCCGCCGCCATCGCGCGGCCGCGCAGCAGTCGCACGTCGATCAGCGGAACGGCGACACGCGTCTCCACGGCGGCGAACAGGCCGAAGCCCGCGAGCCCGGCGACGATCAGCCCGAGAGTCGCGGGGGAGCCCCAGCCCCAGGTCTGCGCCTGCATGACGCCGAGGGTCAACGCCGTGAGCGCCGCGCCGAGCACGGCGAGGCCGGGATAGTCGATCGGCGGTGCGTCCGGGCGCCGGGTGTCGGGCACCGCGCGCAGCGTCAGGGCGGTGGCCACGACGGCGATCGGGACGTTGACGAAGAAGATCCAGCGCCAGTCGACGACCTCCAGGATGACGCCGCCCAGCAGGGGCCCGATCGAGAGACCGGCGGCTGCCGTCCCGGCCATGATCCCCATGGCCCGGCCGAGGTGCGGGCCGGCGTACGCGTCGGTGACGATGGCGGTGCAGCCGGGCATCATGATCGCCGCGCCGATGCCCTGCCCGGCGCGGGCGGCGATGAGGAGCTCCCCGGATGGCGCGACGCCGCTCAGGACCGAGCAGAGCGTGAAGAGCGCCAGGCCGAGGAGGAAGATCCTGCGGCGCCCGAGCAGGTCACCCAGCCGGCCACCCGCGACGACGAACACGCCGAGGGTGAGCAGGTACGCGTTGATGACCCACTGCTGCGCGACGTCGCTGAGGTCGAGGTCACGCTGGATGGCGGGCAGCGCGACGCGCACGATCGTGGCGTCGATGGTGAGCATCCCCAGGGCCAGGACCATGGCGACGAGGACGCTGCGCTGTTCGGACTCGCGGAGTGCGGCCATGCGCTGCGGACGCTAGAGCCGATCGAGGACGGCGCGGGGAGGCGCTACGCGGCGTGCTCGGCGCGGTTGCGGCCGTTGCGCTTGGCGCGGAACAGCGCCTCATCCGCGGCCCGGAGGACGTCGACGGCCCGGTCGAGCTCTGTGGTCGCCGTGGCGCTGCCGGCGGACACCGTGACGGCCAGCGCGCCGGCGGACGTCGCGAACGGCCTCTCGGCGACGGCGCTGACGATGCGGGGGCCCAGCACGGACGCGTCATCCCGGTCGCCGATCATGAGGATGCAGAATTCCTCGCCGCCCCAGCGCGCCACGAGGTCGCCGCCCCGCACGCTGTCGGTCAGGCGGCGCGCAAGGAGGCGGAGCACCTCGTCGCCGACGAGGTGGCCGTGCTGGTCGTTGATGCACTTGAAGTGGTCGACGTCGACGACCACGGCGGAGTGCACCCGGGTGCTGAGCCAGGAACCGGCATCCAGGATCTCGTCGACATGCGCGCGGTTGGGCAGCCCGGTGAGGGAGTCGGTCCGGGCGTCGTGCTCGGCCCGCATGAGCCGGAAGGCGGGCAAGGTTGCGTCGCGCTGCACGGCGACGAAGTAGGCGGGTCGGCCCTGCTCGTCGCCGAGCGTCGAGACCGACCACTCCATCAGGAACGCCGAGCCGTCCTTGCGGTAGTTGATCGCCTGTCCGGCAAAGGGCCGGCCGGCTTCGAGATCGGTGCGCAGGCGCGAGAGCACGACCTGATCGGTGGCTGGACCCTGCAGGAGACTCGGGCTGCGTCCGAGGAGCTCCTGGCGGGCGTAGCCCGTCATCTGGCACGCAGCGTCGTTGACGTAGACGATCGTCGGACGGCCGGCGGAGCCCCCCGTGTCCGTCGCCATGACGCCGTCGGCCAGGGCGTCGAGCGCCTCGCTCTTGGGAAACGCCAGCACGGCTCGGGAGGTGCGGATGGGCATGCAGGGCCTGTATCGGCGCGTCGTCGTCCGATGATGAACGTGATGTCCCGGTTCTTCGCAGACTGCGTAAGGACGCGAGCGCCCGGCGGTCATCGGGACATGACCATCTCGCGCGTCCTGCTCTCCTCGGCCGCTGCGGCGGCCGCCGTCGCCGTCATGCCCCCGAGTGCGACTGCTGCGACCTGCGGCGTCGCTCAGGCTCGCGCGCTCTTCGAGACGCCCGAGGTGCAGGTCTACGCGAGCAAGGGCCGCGCCGTTGCCTGCCTGCGCGCCACGGGCCGGTCGCGCGTCGTGGGTCCGCGATCCAGCGATCGTGCGACGACGTTGGTCCGAGGCGTGGCCGGTGGACGCTGGCTGTCGATCGTGCGGGCCGGCGCAGGGGGGACCAACGAGGCCGACCTGTACCAGCTCATCGATCTGCGCACCGGCCGGCGTGCTCAGGTCGCCGAGCGGCGGACGCGAGTCGAAACCGTGACGCTCCCCGGCGTGCTCGTCCATGCGCTGGGGGACGGGCGCGGCGTGGTCGCCCGCTTCACGAGCGGCCGTACCGTGGTGCTCAGCCGGGTCAAGGGCGCCGAGGGCATCGCGGCGGCGGGTAACCGGGTGTACTGGCTCGAGCCCCGTCGCAGCGGCGACCCGAAGGTCCGGAGCGCGCTGCTGTCCGGCGTGCCGGCCGCCGCGCCGGCGGCACCCGCTCGGCCGACGCAGAAGATCGGGTCGTGCCCGGCGGTGGCCGATGGACGCCTCGTCCTGCACGACCGCTCGCGCGTGGTCACCCAGCGGACGGGCGGGGTGCGGATCTGCAACCGCTGGACGGGCAAGACGTGGGAGGTGGGGGACGCGCAGACGACCTTCACGGCACTGACCACCGCAGGGGTGGCCTACCGCTCGCCGACGGCGGCGGGGCTGCTGCGCTTCGCGACGTCGGCCCAGGTCGAGCTCCCCGTCACGGCCGACGCGTCGTCGGTGGCGTCCGCGGCCTTCCTCGTCGGCGTGACGACCGAGGGGCTGCGGGCCGCGAACGCGGCGACGTCCACGGCGCCCGCCGAGGTCCTCGACCCCGGCGCGGCGACGGATGTCGCTGCGGCGCTCGTCCCGGCGTCGGACCGGCCCGACGACAACACGGTGGTGTACTGGACCGACGCGGACGGCAACCCACGGTCGGCGACCCTGCCGGTCACGGCCAGGGGATGAGCGGTTCCGATACCCGTCCGGGAGGGCTCGTGTCGCGGGTCTGAGCGGTCGACCATGGTCGTGGTATGGCCGCGTTGGCGCTCCTTGACGACCCCGGACCCGGGGCGACCGAGACCTCGTCCGAACTGGACGAGGCGGTCCTCGCGCTGCGCAGCGGCGCGTGGATGACGGTCGCGGGCGTGCTGATGCTCCTCCTGTCGACGGTCCTCAACCAGGCGGGAGACGAAGCGGAGCGCTTCGCGATGCCGACGATCGGCTGGGTGCTGCTCGGCGCGGTGCTGGCGGTCCAGCTCGGAGCGGTCGCGGCCGTCGAACTCGGCCGCAGCTGGATCCGCTCATCGTGCACGCCGGCCGGGATCTATCGGTACCTGTGGAGCACTTCCATGCTCGAGGGCTTGGGGCTCGCGGTCGGGATCGTGCTCGTGCCGGCGGGCGTCATTCCGCTGTCCCTGATGATGCTCATCATGGTCGTGTACGCCGGATACTTCTACCGGCGGGTGGACGCGATCGCGTTCATCGTCTTCGCGGTCGCCGCCAACGCGGTGGCGGTGATTGCCGCGACGCCGCCCGAGGTGCCCGTCTCGCAGTTCAGCGCCGCGGCGATCGTGCCGTTCGCCGTCACGATCCTCATGGCCGGCGCCTTCGTGGCGGTCGTACGCCGCGGCCGCGATCGCGTCGAACAGCGCGCCCGGCTGGTGGCGACGGTCGGCCTGGCCCACGCGCTCGACGTGCGTGACGCCAAGACAGCGAACCATTCGGAGACGGTCGCGGACTACGCGGTGGCCATGGCTCGCCGGCTGGGGCTCTCACCACGCCACGTGGAACGGGTGCGCCTGGCGGGTCTGCTGCACGATGTCGGCAAGATCGGCATCCCGGACTCCGTGCTGCTGAAGCCCGGGAAGCTCACCGAGGCCGAGTGGCTGATGATGCGCCGTCACCCGGAGCTCGGTGCGCAGATGCTCGACTCGGCGACGCTCCGCGACGTGCGCCTGTGGGTGCTGGCACACCACGAGCGGCCCGACGGCACCGGCTACCCGCACGGCCTGAGCGGTGATGAGATCCCGCTCGAGGCCCGCATCCTCGCCGTCGCCGATGCGTTCGAGGCGATGGTCTCCGACCGTCCGTACCGGGCAGGCCGTCCGCAGGTCGAGGCCCTGGCCGAGCTGCGGCGCTGCTCGGGCACCCAGTTCGATGCCGAGGTGGTTGCGGCGTTCGAGGAGACTCTGAGCCAGGCGGACGGCCCGGCCATGGTCACGGCGGCCTGACCAGGCAGCTTCTGCGACGTGCAGGCGGGCACCGGTCCGCGGGTTGGCAGGCCGCTCAGAGCAGCTTGACTCTTGCGCTGGCGTGGTATTGGACGGCCAGCGGGACCGGTCGCATGCTGGCGGCGAGGACCTTGTTGATCGCGCGTGGAACGCAGACGGGTTTGCCGCGCATGACGGCGGACCAACCGGCGCGAGCGACCTGGTCGGCGTCACCCCACAGCAGCCCGGGGAGGCGGTTGGCGGCGTCTCGGGTCTGCATGACGTCGTGGAACTCGCTCTGCGTGAAGCCGGGGCACAGGGCTGTGACGTGCACGCCGTCTCGCGAGAGCTCCATGTTCAGCGCCTGGGACATGTTGAGCGTGTAGGTCTTGATGCCGGTGTACAGCAGGCTCTCAGCTGGGGGCTGGAACGCGGCGATCGAAGAGAGGTTGATGATCCGGCCCCAGCGGCGCTCTCGCATGGCCGGCGCCAGGCGGTGGATGAGCTCGGTCGCGGCGTTGATCTGGATCTGCAGCTCGGCGGCGATCTTCTCCCAGGGCGTCTCGGTGAAGGCGGTGCTTCCGGAGAGTCCGGCGTTGTTGATGAGGGCGTCGATCTCGATGCCCCATTCGGTGAGCTGCTCGCACATGGCTGCCGGTGAGGCGGGGTCGGCGAGGTCGGCCGGAAGCGAGCGGGCGGCGATGCCGTACGTGTCGGCGAGCGCCTTGCCGAGTTGTTCGAGGCGCTCGACGCGGCGGGCGACCAGGACCAGGTCGTAGCCCTCGGCGGCGAGCAACTCGGCGAACGCGGCGCCGATCCCGGCCGAAGCGCCGGTGATGAGGGCGGTGCGGGTGGTCATGCAAGCTCCTTGGTCGGGTCGGTGGCCAGAGGCTGGCCGAGGCGCGGCATCACCCGCGGCGAGGCGACCCAGCCGCGGCGGGGCGTGCCGATGTCACCCAGGTAGGGGCGTCCGGTGTCGAGCAGCAGGAATGGCAACGGGACGTGCCGCTGCGCGTCGCTGAACCCCCAGGTGCCGATGCCGAGAAAGACGCCGTCGGCGACGACGCGCAGCTCATCGACCATGCCGATCGCGCCGCAGGTCGAGCGGAACGCGGGGTACAGCAGGTGGTAGGCCGGGCGGCCATCGAGCCTCGATGGCCCGAGGCGGGTCTGCATCGGGTAGCGCTGCACGATGCGCGAGCCGACCCGGAAGCTGTTGTATCCGCGCCCCGTACGGGCGTCGACAGGGCGAAAGCCCTTACTGCGCCATCGCCAGAGCGGGCGGTCGACCGCCACGCGGCCCAGGACCGCAGCGGTTGGTGTGGGCTGGCGCAGCAGCTCAGCGGCGTAGTCGCCATGCATGGCCTCCAGTGACGGTGCTTCCAGCTGGCAGAAGTGCTCCACCAGCTCGGGCGTCAGCATGGAGCGCAATGACTCTGGGGTGAGTTGGGCGGACATACGGTTGGACGGATCGCGGCGAGGAACGGCGGACGCACCGTAGTCGAATCTTGAATGGTGTTCAAGACACGGAGGCGATACCCCGTCCTCTCTCTCGCCGGCGCTGGCAATGCGCGATAATGGCGGTTATGTAAACAACCAGGAAGCAACGAGGCGCCGCGTCCGTTTGCCCCGGGTCGCAAGTTAGGATGCGCTACCAACGTGGCCCGGCAGTCGAAGTACAGCGAGCAGGAGCGCAAGAGCGCCGTCCTGCGGGCCTTTGGTGGAGTCGCCTCGCCCCGACAAGTGGCCGCCGAGCTCGGTGTCAGCGTTCCCACGCTCTACCGCTGGGCCCAGGCCCCCAGGTCCGAGGCGCCCGCCGGCGATGAGGTCGCGCAGAAGCTGACCGGCGCCGCACAATCGCTGCTCCGCGACGCCGCCTACCCGGACATCACCGTCGAGGACGTGGCCCGTCACGCTGGCGTGCCACTCCGCACCGCGTTTGAGCGGTTTGCGTCCAAGCGAGCCCTGTTCGGCGCCGCCGTCGACGACGCGGCAGAGGCCATCGTCGACGACATGTCAGCGCGCGCCGGGGCGATGGAGTGGCCCGACGATCCGCTCGGGCGCCTTGAGCTGTTCCTCGTCATCAACAGCGCCGCGACGTACGACCACCCGGAAAGCCACGTGCTCTTCCGCGATCTCGGGGTCCCGACCGAGGATCGCTTTGCCGAGCGCTGGCACGATGCCTTCCGCGAAGCACTCATCGCACTCCTTCGCGAGGTCGAAGCGACCGGCGCGCTACGCGACGGTCTCGACCTCGAAGCAACTGGCACCGTGCTGGCGCGCGCCATGCGAGGGCTCCACGTCGCGGTGTTCGAAGGCGTACCGCGCGACGTGGCGCTCGACCTCGTCGCGCGGCTGCCCCTACTGGTCACGTCTGGGGAGTGACGCGCGCTGCGGCCACGCGGAGTGGCCGTCCATACCACCACGCTCGACTACGGCACCACGGTTGCCGCCGGCACCACCGCACCGCGCCTGACGGCTTCGCGCCTGGCGAACTCCATGTAGGTGGTCGCCGGACGCCCGAGCAATGTGGGCAGCACGGTCATGTCGCCCGCAGGGAGCCCGTTCTTGTCGTAGTACTGCATCATCTCCACATAGCATTGCTTGGCTTCGGGCGTCCAGCCACGCACGCCCCGCACGTTTGACGACTCGCGCACGGCGCGGACCAGATGCGGTAGCCCGTGCGCGTGCGTGGCGCGCACCGACTGCTGAACCACGGCGCCCATCGAGCCCGCCGCTCGCAGAGGGTTGACGACCGAGGACGGCGGAATGCGGACTGCCGTGACGGTGTGCCCGAGCACCTCGCCCCAGATCTCGGCCATCTGCCGACGCGTGATCTCTACCGTCGAGAGATCGTAGGTCTTCCCGAGATGCGCGTCCGGGGATGTGAGGACGCGCGCTCCGACCTCGCTGACATCCTCCACGTCGACCACTCCCATCAAGCGGTCGGGCGAGGTCGGATACGGCAGGGTGCCGGCGAGCAGGAATTCCCAGAAGTCCAGGTAGTTCTGCATGAAGTGAGAGGAGCGCAGCGAGGTCGTCGGGACCCCTGATGCCTGGAGGAGCTGCTCCACGCGTCCCTTCTCCTGGTGGTGGAACAGCTCTGCGATCTCGGGGTGGATGACCGAGTGGAACACGATGTGCTCGACGCCGTTGGCCCGGCTTGCGGTCACGATCGCCTCGGCGATCGGCAACTCGTGGATCACGCTCGTGGGTGCTGCGTGAAAGACCTGGCGAATGCCTTTGAGCGAGCGCGCCACATCGCCCGGATTCCGAATGTCGCCAATGAACGCCTCCGTCGCCCCGGCGCCTTCGGTCAGCTCAGCCTGCGCCTGGTTCTTGACGAACGCGCGTACCTGAGCACCACCTTCGGCCAAGTCGCGGATCAGCTTGCGGCCCATCAGGCCACCCGCACCCGTGACCAGGATCAAGACTGGTCACCGCTTCGCATTGCGACTCGTTTGGCCATGTGTCCTCCTTCGTTGCCCCGTCCGACGCGCGTTCGCAATCGTGTCCGACCTCGAGTGAGCGGACGCTTGCTTTATTGCATAGCAAATGCAATAAAGCAAGCGTGACCTCTCACCTTCCTCGCGCAACGCCGACTGCCACAGCGCCGTGGAGCTCGGCGACGATGCCCGACATCGCCGGCCGCCGGATCATCGTCACCGGAGCCACCGGAGGACTGGGCTTCGAGATCGCGCTGCAACTCGCCAGCGCTGGAGCCGAAGTCACCGTGACGGCTCGCGATGCCACGAAGGGCGCCGCCCTGCTCGCCCGGTTGGGCGATGCCCTGCCGGACAAGCGCTTCGATCTCGTCCTGCTCGATCTTGCCGACCTCAACGACGTTGCCCGCGCCGCCGACGAGTGCGCTTCTCTTGCCAAGAAGCTCGACGTCCTGATCAACAATGCCGGCATCATGCTGGTCCCCAAGTCGACGACCGCCGACGGCTTCGAACTGCACATGGGCACCAATCATCTGGGGCACTTCGCTTGGACCGCGCGACTTCTGCCCCTACTCGCAGACGGCGGCCGCGTTGTGACCGTCAGCTCGGTCGCCCACGCCCGTGCCAAGAGCCTAGACCTGGCGACGCTCAGCCCCGGGGGCTCGCCGGCGCACTATCACCGCTGGCGCGCCTACGCCCAGTCGAAGCTGGCAAACCTGCTGTTTGCCGACGAACTGGCGCGCCGCGCCCAGCGTGCCGGCGCTCGCCTCCAAAGCGTGGCGGCCCACCCGGGCCTGGCGGCCACCGAACTCACGCAGACCGGCCTCGCCCAGAGCAGCCCGTTCGTGGGATGGGCGTTCACCAAGGCGATCCGCCCAGCACTGCAGTCCATCGAGGCAGGCGCCCAACCGATCCTCCGAGCGGCTGTCGACCCTGATGCGCGCAACGGGGACTACTTCGGACCACATCGTCTCGGCGGGATCCGCGGCAACGCCGTGCGAGTCGCTCCAAGCCCACTCGCGCAGGACCAGGCACTCGCTTGCGAACTGTGGCAGGCATCCGAACGTGCTGCACATCTGACGTTCCCGATCTGACTCGGGGCGGTCTCCTCGAAGTACGCCACGCATGCCAGAGGGCAACCGGCTCATGGACTTAGTCTGTTAGGCTATAGGCGTGCGCATTGTCGGGATGCATGAGGCGAAGACTCAGCTCTCGAAGCTCGTCGCCGAAGTCGAGCAGGGCGAGGAGATCGTGATCGAGCGCCGCGGCACTCCGGTTGCCCGGCTGTCGTCGGTGGACGCGCCGCGATCGTTTGCGTCGGCGCGCGACCGCTACGCCGCATCTGAGCTGAGGATCAGCGACGACTTCGACGAGCTGCCTGACGATCTCGCCGACGCCCTGGGCGCGCGTTGAAGCTGCTCCTCGACACACACGTCGTGTTGTGGTGGACCCACGACTCCGCTCGCTTGAGCGAGAACGCCGTCCAGCTCATCGTCGACCGGCGGAACAGTGTGCTCTTGAGTGCCGTCGTCGCCTGGGAGATCGCCGTCAAACGCCGGTTGGGCAAGCTCGATGTGCGCCCGACACTCGTCGAGGAACTGATCCGCGACGGTGCTTCCGAGCTGCCCCTGAGCGTGGCCCACGCGACCGCGTCGGAAGCACTGCCGCTGCATCACCGCGACCCGTTCGACCGCATGCTCGTCGCACAGGCGCGCTCTGAAAGTGCGGTCCTGGTCACCGCCGATCCGGCACTGCGCGCGTACGACGTGCCGATCGGCTGGTGAGCGCAACAGCGTGAGCACGGTGTGGCATGCCGGCACGGGCGCGCTCGGTTTCCAGGACGGAGACGGGCACGGACCGATACGGTCGCCACGTGAACCTCACCACCCGCATCAGCGCCGGGCAAGGGGGCTTCGTCCTCTTCGCCATCACCCCGCCCCGGCAGTCCACGCCCGCCGATCGACTCCCTGAGATCGCCGGGGCCACCATCGAGCGGCTCCGCGACCTCGACCTCGACGGCCTGGTGCTCTACGACATCGACGACGAGAGCTCCCGCAATCCGAACGAGCGGCCGTTCCCCTTCAGTCCGACGGTCGATCCGTCCGTCTACCGGTCCGACTACCTCGAGCAGTGGGATGCACCGGTCATCATCTACCGCGCGGTCGGGAAGTACCAGCGCGAACAGCTGGGCACGTGGCTGGCCGAGCAGGACCCTCGCCGCACGCTCACCGTGATGGTGGGCGCCGCGTCCAGCGGGACGGTCGCCCCCGTGTCGCTCGCCGATGCCCAGGCGATGCGCTCGGAGCTGAACCCGAACCTGCTCCTGGGCGGCGTGGCCATCCCTGAGCGGCACACCCGTCGCGAGAACGAGCACCAGCGGCTCATCGCCAAGCAGGAGGCCGGCTGCCGGTTCTTCGTGACCCAGGTCGTCTACGACCTCAACGCCGCCAAGAACCTCGTCTCCGACTACCGCTACGCATGCGACGAGCGGGGGCTGGATCCGGTGCCGATCGTCTTCACGTTCTCGGCCTGTGGCTCGATGAAGACCCTCGAGTTCCTGCGCTGGCTCGGGGTCGATGTCCCACGGTGGATCGAGAACGACCTCCGTCATTCGGCGAACCCGCTGCAGGCGTCCCTGGACCAGGCTGTCGCCACAGCGGTCGAGATCATCGAGTTCTGTCGCCGGCTCGGCGTGCCGTTCGGCCTGAACATCGAGAGCGTCTCGATCCGCCGTGAGGAGATCGAGGCGTCAGTCGAGCTTGCCGCGCAGCTGACCGCGCACGTCCGGTCGGCCGCTTCGACCTGATCGGACCGGCCCGCGACGGCAACCAGCCCTCCCCGGTGGGCGGCTCAGGTCACCCGCCGGTACCGGATGTGCGTCGCAAGCGGCGAGTGCAGGACCTCGACGGGTTCCATGCCAAACGACTCGACCCCGTCGAAGATCCGCTCACCTGACCCCAGCAGGACGGGTGCGACGTCGAGCGTCAGCTCGTCGACCACCCCGGCGACCAGCGCCTGGCGCACGGTCGACGCACCGCCCGCGATGTCCACCCCGTCGTCGCCGGCCGTCTCGCGCGCCCGCGCGTAGGCCGCGTCGAAGCCGTCGGTGACGAAGAAGAACGTCGTGCCGCCCTCCATCTCGATCGGCTCGCGCGCGTGGTGGGTCAGCACGAAGACCGGCGCGTGGTACGGCGGCTCGGGCCCCCACCACCCCCGCCAGTCGTCCTCCCACGCTCCGCGGATCGGCCCGAACATGTTGCGGCCCATGACGTAGGCGCCGCGTGGGCGCATGAGCCAGCCGGCTGCCGCCTCGTCGGCCTCCGTCGCGCGCTCGTCGCCCATGTGCCAGCGGTGGACGTCGTGTCCGCCCTTGCCGAGCGGGTGCTCGCGGCTCTGGTCGGGCCCGGCGACGAAACCGTCGAGCGACATCGACATGTGGCAGGTCGTGTCCGGCATCAGGCGGCCTGGCCGGTCCGGACGAACGTCGGCTCGGTGGGCGTCGAACGGGCGGCCTCGTACGTGTACCCGAGGCCGGTGAACTCGCGCAGCTTCCGCGGGCTGCGGATGCGCTCGCGCACCAGCCAGCTCGCCATGGCGCCGCGTGCCCGCTTGGCGAAGAAGGAGATGACCTTCAGCTCACTGGGATCGGACTGCGGCGCGTCGAGGAAGCGCGGGGAGATCACCTTGGCGCCCAGAGCCTTCGTGTCCACGACCCCGAAGTACTCCGTGCTGGCCAGGTTCAGCAGCACCGGGGGGCCCGGCGACTCCTCCAGGTCCTCGGCCAGGAGCGTGGTCACGCGATCGCGCCAGTAGGCGTAGAGCGTGTCGCCGGCTGGTGTGGCGAGCCGCGTCCCCATCTCCAGACGGTACGGGGCGATGAGGTCCATGGGCCGCAGCAGGCCGTAGAGCCCGGAGAGGATGCGCACGGTCTTCTGCGCCTCGGTGAAGTCCCGTTCGCCGAAGGTCGTCGCCTCCATGCCCTGGTACACGTCGCCGGCGAACGCCAGGACCGCGGGGCGCTCACGCCCGGCCTCGAACGGGGGCGCGAACTCGCGGAAGCGCTCGGAGTTCAGGCTCGCGAGATCGTCGGAGATCGACATCAGCTGTCCGATCTCGTCAGGCGGCATGGCGGCGAGCTGATCGGCCAAGACCTCGGCCCCGTCCAGCAGACGGGGCTGCGAGTGCTTCTTGGTCGGAAGCTTCGAGTCGAAATCCAGAGACTTGGCGGGCGACAGGACGGTCAACATAGGCGCGACCGAGCCTATTGCCCTGGCACCGGTCCGACGTAGAACCATCGACCGCCTTCGCGCCGAAACGCGCTGTGCTCGCGCTGCAGGCCGCGCTGACCGCGCGCCGTGTCCCAGTAGTGCGCGTCGAAGGCGACCGTGTCTTCGGTGACCGCGAGGATCTCGAGTCGCTGCCACTCCATGTCGGGATCGAGCTCCAGCGACGCCGGCCGGGTGGAGCGGTGCCAGGTCGCCAGAAGGTAGGCGGCGTCGCCCACGGCGAAGGCGCTGAACCGCGAGCGCATCAACGCCTCCGCGGTCGGTGCGGCCCCGCCGCGGTGCAGGGCGCCACAGCATGCGTCATAGGGCTCATTCGAGCCGCACGGACAACGCTTTGGCGCGCGGGTCACGGCGACGCCATCACCTGCGTGCCCAGGACCGACAGCAGTTGCAGCCGGTCGTGGCTCTCGGTGCCGGGGGCTGCGGTGTACACGAGCAGTCTGTGCGACTGGTCGGGGTCCACCAACGACTGGCACTGCAGGTCCAGTCGTCCGACCGACGGGTGCAGGAAGCGCTTCACGTCGTTGGGGCGGACGCCGACTTCGTGGTCGTCCCAGAGCCGCCGGAACTCGGCGGACTCTGCGAGCAGCAGGTCGGCGTAGTGCGCGGCCTTCGAGCCGGGTCCGCGAAGCGTGGCGATCTCACGCAGGCCCGAGGTGTACAGGCGGGAGAGCATCAGGTGATCCTCCGGCGCATACCGCTGCCGGGCGGCCGGGTCGGTGAACCAGCGGTACCCCAGGCTCCGCGCCGGACCGGTGTACCGCGTCGAGTCTCCGGTCAGCGCGACCCCCATCGGGGACTGGCGCAGGGTCTCGCCGAGCTCGGTGACCAGCTCGGCGGGCGTGTCGTGCAGACGGTCCAGGATCCGCAGCAGCCCCGGGCTGACGTGCTCGCTGTCGGCGCCGCGCGGAGGCGGGTTGTGCCCGGCGAGGCGGAAGACGTGATCGCGTTCGTCCAGCGACAGGTGCAGGCCCTGCGCGATCGCTCCGAGCATCTGCTCCGACGGCTGCGGCCCCCGCGCACGCTCCAGGCGCGCGTAGTAGTCGGTGGACATGTGACACAGCGCTGCGACCTCCTCGCGCCGCAGGCCGGCGGTGCGGCGGCGCTGGCCGCGTGGAAGCCCGACGTCCTCGGGCTGCAGCGCCTCCCGGCGATGGCGCAGGAAGTCCGCAAGCCCTGCTCGATCGATGGCCATGCCGCAGGTTCTATCGCGTCAGCGGACCCGTCATCCACGGATTGACAGACCCTGGTTGCGGCCTGACGCCTGCGTCATGGTGCGATGACGAGACCGCAAGCAGGAGCGAGCCATGCCGCGCAAGGACATCGACATCACCATCCCCGACCTCACCGGCAGGCGCGCCGTTGTGACCGGGGCGAGCGACGGCATCGGCCTGGTCATCGCCGCGCGCCTTGCGGCGGCGGGCGCGCAGGTCATCCTGCCCGTCCGCAACCCGAGCAAGGGTGAGGCGGCCGTGGACGAGGTGCGGCGCCGTGCCCCCGATGCGGACGTGTCGTTGCGCGCGCTGGATCTGTCGTCGCTGGCGTCCGTCGCGGCGCTGAGCGCGACGCTGGTGGGCGAGGGACTGCCGATCCACATCCTCATCAACAACGCGGGCGTGATGACGCCGCCCGAGCGGCAGACCACCGCTGACGGTCTCGAGCTGCAGTTCGGCACCAACCACCTCGGCCACTTCGCGCTGGTGACCCAGCTGCTTCCCCTGCTGCGCGCAGGCCGCGCACGCGTGACGTCGCAGGTCAGCATCGCCGCGAACCGCAACGCCATCAACTGGGACGACCTCAACTGGGTCGCGTCCTACCACGGCATGAAGGCCTACAGCCAATCCAAGATCGCCCTGGGCCTGTTCGCGATGGAGCTCGCCCGTCGCAGCGACGCCGGCGACTGGGGCATCACCAGCAACCTGTCGCACCCCGGGGTCGCCCCCACCAGCCTCCTGTCCGCACGCCCCGAGGTCGGTCGCGCCAAGGACACGATCGAGGTGCGTCTCATCCGGGCGCTCTCCGCCCGGGGCATCCTCGTCGGCACCCCCACCACCGCGGCACTCCCCGCGCTGTACGCCGCCACGTCGCCGGACGCCGAGGGCGGGGTGCTCTACGGGCCGTCGGGCCTCGCCAATCTCGGCGGTCCGCCCGCGGCCCAGAGGCTCTTCCGCCGCCTGAGCAGCCCGCAGGATGCCGAGCGCCTGTGGCATCTCTCCGAGCAGCTCGTCGACGACCTCGGCGCGTCAGCCGAGACCCAAGCTGCGTAGCCGCGACCCCACGAATGGGCTCGGTGGTTGAGGATGTGCCGGTGCGTACTCCCGACGTGGTGGTCATCGGCGCAGGTGCCGCGGGCATGATGTGCGCGCTCACGGCCGGCGGCCGTGGCCGCAGCGTGCTGCTCCTCGAGCACGCCAACAAGGCGGGCAAGAAGATCCTGAGGTCCGGCGGCGGGCGGTGCAACTTCACCAACATGTACGCCGAGCCGGAGAACTTCGCCTCGCAGAATCCGCACTTCTGCAAGTCCGCCCTGGCCCGCTACACGCCGTGGGACTTCGTCGCGATGGTCGAGGCGCACGGCATCGCCTACCACGAGAAGAAGCTCGGGCAGCTGTTCTGTGACGAGAAGTCCAAGGCGATCCGCAACATGCTGCTCGACGAGTGCGAGCGCGCCGGCGTCGAGCTGCACCTCAGCACCGCGGTGCACGAGATCGAGAGAACCGACGCTGGGTACGCACTCAGCACCGACCTGGGACCCGTGGCCACGCCGTCCGTGGTGATCGCGACCGGCGGCCTGTCCATCCCGACCCTGGGCGCCACCGGCTTCGGCTATGAGATCGCGCGCCAGTTCGGCCACACCGTCCTCCCCACCCGCGCCGGCCTGGTCCCGTTCATCATCACCGACCAGCTCAAGGACCTGTGCACCGAGCTGTCGGGCACGTCGGCGGACGCGGTGGTCAGCTGCAACGGCGAGAGCTTCCGCGAGAACATCCTGTTCACCCACCGGGGCCTCAGCGGCCCGGCCATCCTGCAGATCTCGTCGTTCTGGCAGCTCGGCGATGCGGTGACCATCGACCTGCTGCCCGACCGCGACGCGCTGGCGTGGCTGCGAGAGCAGCAGGTGGCCCGCCCGAACAGCGAGCTGAAGACCGTGCTGGCCGAGGTCTTCACCAAGAAGATGGCGACGCTGCTGGCCGGACAGTGGTTTGCCTCCAAGCCGATGAAGCAGTACACCCCGGCCGACCTGCGCGACATCGCCGAGCGGCTCGGCGCCTGGCAGGTCGTGCCGGCCGGCCCGGAGGGCTACCGCACCGCCGAGGTCCCGCGCGGCGGTGGAGACACCCGCGAGGGGTCGTC
>SYBY01000011.1 GCA_005788585.1 Actinomycetota bacterium
CACCCAGCGCGTCGACGGTCTCGCCGAGGCGCTCGCGCGTCTGTTCGATCTCTGAACGGATCACCTGAGGGTCTTCGCCCATTGGACATCCTCCTTCACGGTTTCGACCGTCTGGGGCGCGGGCGGGGTCGCCTCGCGTACGTCGTCCCGCCCGCGGAGGGCCAGGACTCCTGCAACCGCCGCCCACAGGGCGGCGACGATGAAGGCGGCGAGCCAGAGCGGGACGAGCTCGTCCAGCCCGACGATGACCGCCGCACTGAGCGCGCCGAGCGCCAGCAGCGCCGCCACCGCGGCGCCGCCCAGCAGACCTGCGCCGAACCCGACCTGCTTGCCCTGCTCGGTCAGCTCCGCGCGTGCGAGCGCCACCTCCTGCCGGACGAGCACGGACGTGTCCTCCGAGAGCCGGCGCAGCAGGTCGCCGATCGACGCGTCCTCGCGCTCGAAGCGGCCGTTGGCAGGCATCAGACCGGCCCCATGCCCGTACCCGGGCCGGTCGCCGGTGTCGGCATGCCTCCGGCGCCGGGTCCCGCGCCCGGGATCGGCGCCTCCGTCGGCGACGGCACACGGTCGAAGCGACCGGTCCGCGACGTGGAGGGCCCGCTCGGGGACGCGGCCTCGGCACCCGCGTCGCCGGCGGACCGGCTGCGGTACCGCTCCGTGCTCGACGCCTTCAGGATGCGGGAGATCGCAAATCCCGCGGCAACGCCGCCCGCGAGCACGGCCCACGGGTTGCGCCGAGCGACATCCTCGGCCTGCTCGAGCATCCGGTCGGCGTCGCTGTCGCGCAGCCACGATCCGACCTGCTCGATCCGCTCGGCCGCCTGGTCGGCCAGCTGCGCGGCGTTGTCGTTGCCCTGGTCGCGCAGGGACGCGCTGATGGACCGCACGTCGTCTGCCTGGGAGACCACGTGGTCGCCCATCTCGGTCGAGCGTGCGTCGACCTGACTGCGGACCCGGCCTCCGGCCTTGCGCGCCGCCTCCTCGGCCTGCTCGCGTGCCTGACCGGCCGCCTCCTTGGCCTGGTCCTTGACGTGGCCGGTGTCGGCCACATGCGCGGTGCTCATGGGATTGCTCCTTCCGTCGTGGCGACTGGCAGGGGTCGCACCCTTGTGCGTGTCCCGCCGGTACCCGGGCTCCGTCGCCGGAAACCTGAGCCCTTCCGGTCAGCTGAGCGGCTCGCGCACGGGCCCCAGGTCGTTGGCGCGCACGGACGTCGCGAGCGCACCGCGGACGGTCCAGGACCACATCACCGCGCGCTGCATCCCCTCGCCGCCACGCCGCCCCGTCACGCGCCCGAACACCACGACCGCGCCTGCGGTGGCGCGGATGTCGTCGGCGTGGAGCTCCAGCTCGTCCCAGACCCGTGCCAGATCCTCGAAGTACGCACGGGCGCCCGCGTGGCCGCGGTACGGGCCCTCGCGCCCGGCGAGTTCGCTCGTGGCCCGCAGGTGCAGCTCGATCTCCGGGTCCATGTGCGCGAGGGCGGCCTCCATGTCGCGCCGGGCGAACGCCTCGTAGACCCCGCGCACGGTGGCGATCTCCACGTCCGCGTTGCCGGGATCCCCGTAGGAGATGTCCCGCTGCCCGGTTCTGCGGATGGCGAGCATCGCGATGTCGTCAGCCTGCTCCTCGCCGTCCACGAAGGCCTCCAGCGCGCGATCGACCCGGCCGATCACGTCCTGGGCGCCCGACGCCGGGGCGACGGCGGCAGCCAGGCGATCCGCGCCGAACCGCTCGCCGCGACCGCGGGCATCGAGGACCCCGTCGGTGTAGAGCAGCAGCGTGTCCCCGGGGAGCAGGGCGACCTCCTCCTGGTGAAACGCCGTGTCGGCGAACGCGCCGAGCATCGTGCCCCAGGAGCCGACCTCCTCAACCCGACCGGCCCGGACCCGGACCGGGCGCGGGTGCCCGGCGCAGGCGACCCGCAGGCGCGCGGGTCCCTCCTCGTCGGCGCTGAGCAGCACGACGCACGCGCTGCACATCGTGACCTGCTCGCGGCGGGCGAGCTGGCGGTTGAGCAGCGCGAGCCCGCGGACCGGGTCGCCGGTCAGGACCCCGGCCGTGCGCAGGGTGTGGCGCGCCTTCGCCGTCACGGCGGCGGCTTCGGCCCCGTGGCCGGTGACGTCGCCGACGACCGCCATCCACCCCGCCGGGGTCTCGAAGACGTCGTAGAAGTCGCCGCCCGCCCAGGTCGTGCGCCCAGCCGCGCGGTAGCTGCCGGCGAGTTGGACGCCGGCGACCTCCGGCAGGCGCTCGGGCAGCAGGCTGGCCTGCAGCGTCGCGGCGATCCGCGCCCGGTCGGCGGACAGCCGCGCCGTCTCGATCGCCACGCCCGCCCGGCGGCCGAGCTCCTCCGCGAGCTCGAGGTCCGCCGCCGTGAACGTCCGGTGCGACTCGGCGTTCACGAGCGTGATGACGCCGGAGACCGCGCCGTCGGGCGGGCGGATCGGCACCTGGATGACCGAGTGCATGCCGACGGCGGACAGCGCGGCAAGGTGCTCGGGGTCGTCGGTGTACGCCCGCAGGACATCCTCGGTCACCCGCGCGACCAGCAGCGGCGGGCCACCACGCAGGATCGCCGCGCCGCCGCGCGGCGCGTCCGGTTCGACAGGGAAGCGCGTGGCGTACGCTGCCGCCCGGGCGCGCATCGCGGGGTCCCGATGGGCCACGGCCACGACGCGCGTCGACGTGCGAGTCGGGAGCGTGACGGTGCACCAGTCGGCGAAGTCCGGGACCAGGAGATCGGCAAGATCCTGCAGCGGCGCCTCCGGGTCGGACGTCCGGTGCAGCACCTCGCCCGCTCGCGCCAGGATCCGCTGGACGAGTTCGGCCCGCTTGATGGCGGTGATGTCCTCCGACACGCTCACCGCCATCTCGACCTCGCCGTCGTCCCCGATCACCGGGGTCGCGCGCACCGAGATCCAGCGCTCGATGCCCGACGCCCGATGCACCCCGCGTACAAGCAGCGGCGGCGGGTGCCGGTTGGCCCCCGTGAGGATCTGGGCACTCGGGTAGGCCTCGGGCAGGAGCGGCGAACCGTCCTCGCGGCGTGACTCCCACGCACGAGCGATGTCCTCCGGCGTCGCGGCGATCACGGCGGCCGGGTCGCGCAGCTCCATCGCGTCAGCAGCCGCCTGATTGGCGTAGACGATGCCCTCGCCCGGCCGCTGGATGAGCACCGCGGCCGCCATCTCGTCGAGTGCCGTCTCGAAGCGGCGCTCGGCGACGGCGAGATCGGCCGACAGCCCGGCGTTCTCCAGGACGAGGCCCGCGCGGCCCGCGAGCGCCTGCACGAAGGGCAGGTCGGACCGGTCCAGCGCGTGACGGGTCCCGAGCGTGAGCCGGCCGACCGTACGACCCTCCGACCGGATCGCCGCGACGACGACCCAGCGCACCTCGCGCCCCCGGCGGACCCGCTGGATCACCGGCGTCCCGTCGGGTGCGACCTCGGGTGCTCCGGTGAGCTGGTCGGCCATGCCGGCCACGGCGCGCCCGGCCGCGCGATGCGCCAGCGGGTCGCCGAAGACGTCGAGCACGCAAGCCACAGCCGCCCGTGGGACCACCAGCTGCGCCAGGCGACCGGCGGCCTCGTCGGGGCCGTGACGCCGTGCCGACAGCTCGGCGAGATCGGCGAGGACCCGGAGGCGAGCGCGACCCCTCGCGGCGCGGCTGCGCTCCCGGGCGCCGAGCGCCGCGAGGCCCGAGCCGCCGATGACGAGCGCGACCCGCAGCGCCCTGAAGACCGCATCCCCGTCGTGGATGACCGCAGACGGCACCGCACAGAGCACCGCGACCGCGGCGACGACCGCCGTCTGCCGCGCGGTGCACAGCAGCGACGCGAGCAGCGGGCCGACGATCAGGCCGACGGTCAGCGGCTCGCCCGTGTCGCTCACGTCGAGCAGGAAGACCGCCCCGAGCAGGAGGAGGGACGCCGCACACGCGGCCCATTCCGTGACCTGGTCGCGCCGCCGGTCAGTTACGCGCGGGAGCGTCGCCATCCTCCAGCACCCGCAGGCGCGTGTCGAGGCCGGCGATCTGCAGCAGGCGCTGGATGCTCGCGTCACCGGGGATGATCGCGAACGCATGGTCCTCGTCGCGGGCACGGCGATCCTGCTCGATGAGGAACCGCAGGCCGGAGCTGTCGAGGAACGTCACGGCGCGCAGGTCAATCGCGAGGTCGGCGGCCGCACCGCCGGCGGCCTGCGCGACACGTCCGACGGTCGCCAGGTCGATCTCTCCCTCGGGGCGGACGATCGTCCAGGGCCCGGCACGGTCGACCGTGACCTCGAAGGGCGCGGGGACGTACCGCGAGCGGTCAGACGGTTCGGGCGCGGCGTCCATGCCACCATTCTCGCCGATCGCGGCCCGGCGGGAGCCTCGTCGTCAGACGAGGACCGGCGCCGCGCGGGCCGCGCTGCGTACCCGCGGCGCGATCACCGCCCTGCCGCCGCGATCCGGAGCCGTGGCGACCCCGCGGAAGCGCCAACCCTCGGGGGGCGCATCCGTGGGCGTGAACTCGACCTCTTCCAGGAGGACCCGCAGCACGACGTCCATCTCCATGTGGGCGAACGTCGCGCCGATGCAGCGCCGCACCCCGCCGCCGAACGGGATCCAGCTGTAGGTGTCCGGCAAGCGGTCGACGAAGCGGTCCGGGTTGAACCGGTCGGGCTCCTCGAAGAGCTCCGGATCGAAGTGCGTGAGCGCGGCGGCGAGGCCCACGCGTGTCCCGCGGGGCAGGACGTGCCCTCCGAGCTCGTAGTCCTCCATGCAGTACCGGCCGGCGAAGAAGATGACCGGCCGGGTGCGCTGCACTTCGCGAATCGTCGCCTCCCGCAGGGTCTTGCCGCCCTCGTCGGCCTCGGTGACGAGCCGGGCCAGGACGTCGGGGTGGCGGCGCAGGCGCTCGACGGCCCAGCTGAGCTGGTGCGCCGTCGTCTCGTGGCCCGCGGCCATCATCGTGACGAGCTGGTCACGGATCTCGTCGTTGGCCATCGGCGTGCCGTCGGTGTGCGTGGCCTGCACCATGAGCGCGAGCACGTCGGTGCGCTCCTCGAGGTCCGGGTCGGACTTCGCCATCGCGATGAGGCGGTCGAGCACGGTGTCGATCTCCGCGCGGCCGCGCTGGAAGCGCCCCCACGGGCTCCAGGGCCCGAGGTCGCGCTGCAGGTACGTCGCCGTCGCCAGGCGCGACCCCTGTTCGGTGTGCGCCGGCATGAGCCGCTCGAGGACGCGCAGCTCCTCGCCCGTTGCGCCGAAGATCGCGCGCAGGATGGCGCGCAGCGTGATGCGCTGCATCGACCCCGCGACCGAGAACTCACGGTCGGTGGGCCACGATGCGATCTCGTCACGCGTGATCTGCTCGATGAGCTCCTCGTAGCCCTGCATCCTCTGGCCCTTGAAGGGCGGCAGGAGCAGACGGCGCTGCTCGAGGTGACGGTCCTCGTCGATGCCGAGCAGTGAATGGCGTCCGAGAATCGTCCGCAGCGGGCTGTGGTCGCCGGCGTGCAGGACCGTCGGCGGCGCGGTGAAGACCTGCTTGACCAGCGCCGGGTCGCTGACGACGACGAACGGGCCGAAGCCCGCGATGCGCACCGTGAACATGGGCCCGTACCGGCGGCGCAGCCGTTCCAGCTGCGGGCGCTGGCGGGCGACCATCGCGAGGGTCTGCACGGCCGTCGGCATCCGTGGACCGGGCGGCACTCCGAACGTCGCACCTGATGACATAAGTCGACGTTACACCATTTGCCGTCACGCGGTCCAGCGATACGCTTGCGCCGATGTCCACCCCGCCCGAGGCCACCCGCACCATCGAGCAGCTCTCCGCCGAGACGGCCATGACCGTCCGCAACATCCGCTCGTACCGCACCCTCGGGCTCCTCCCCCCGCCTGAGGTGCGCGACGGCGTGGGCTACTACGGCGACGAGCACGTGCGCCGCCTGCGCCTGGTCCGCGAGCTCCAGGCCGACGGCTTCAACCTCAAGGGGATCAAGCAGCTGCTCGACGCGACGCATGACGCGTCGGTCCTGCTGCGCCTGCGCCGACTCATGCACGAACCGTGGACGGGGCAGACGACGCAGATCGTCACCCGCGAGGAGCTCGACGACCTCCTTGGGGCCGCACAGGAGCCGGGGCTGCTCGAGGACGCAGTCGACACCGGCGTCCTCCTCCCGCTCGATGACGGCCGCTACGAGGTCCCCAACCCCCTGACCCTCCGGATCGCGGCGGAGAACATCAAGCACGGGATCCCGCTGAGCGCGGCGCTGCAGAGCCACCGCCGGGTCCGCGAGCTGTGCGAGGAGATCGCGCAATCCAACGTCGAGGTGTTCCTCGAGCACGTCTGGCGACCGTTCGAGCGCGCCGGATTCCCCGAAGAGCGATGGGCGCAGATCGCGGAGGCGATCGAGGCGCTGCGCCCGCTGTCGGCCGAAGGGGTCATGGCCCTCTACGGGCCGGCGATGGCCGACGCCGTCGAACAGGCGATCGGCGACGAGCTACGTCGCGCGTCCGGCGCGTAGCGCGTCGGCCAGCGGTCCGGGCCGGCCGAGCAGGTAGCCCTGCGCGTAGTCACAGCCGAGCGACCGCAGGATCGCGAGGTGCCCTTCGTGCTCGACCCCCTCGGCCGTCACCGGACGGGCCATCCCGTGCGCCATCCCGATGACGGCCTCGACGATCGCCGCGTCACCCGCGTCGGCGCCCAGGCCCGCGACGAACATCCGGTCGATCTTCAGCGCGTGGACCGGATGCTCCTTGAGCGTCGCCAGCGACGAGTACCCCGTCCCGAAGTCGTCGAGGACGAGTTCGACGCCGAGATCCTCCAGCGCCGCCATGCCCTCCGTCGTGATCGCGTCCGCCCGCAGGAGCGCGGTCTCGGTTAGCTCGAGCGCCAGCCGGTCGGCCGTGAGTCCCGTCTCGCGCAGCACGGCGGCGACGAGCTGGGGAAGCCCTGCGTCGGCGAGCTGGCGGGGCGACAGGTTGACGTTCAGCCGCAGCGTGTCGTGCGCGGCCACCTCGCGGCACGCGGTGCGCAGCACCCACGCGCCGATCGGCCCGATGAGGCCGGTCTCCTCGGCGACGGGGATGAAGTCGCCGGGGGCGACGGAGCCCAGCCGGCGGCTGTCCCACCGCAGGAGCGCCTCGACCCCCTCGACGTCCCCCGTGGCCAGCCGGACGATCGGCTGGAAGACGACGCGCAGCTCGTCACGGCCGAGCGCACCACGCAGCTCACGCTCGAGCACCAACCTGCGCGAGAGCTGCGGGTCGTCGACCGAGACGTACGGCCGGTACCCGCTGCCGCCCGCGCTCTTGACCTGGTACATCGCGATGTCCGCACGGCGCAGCGCCTCGCGCACGTCGGTGTCGGCAGGATCGATCGTGACGCTGCCGATGCTCGCGGTCACCGTGACCGGCTCGGCGCCCTCGAGGACCACCGGTCGCTCGATCTCGCGGAGCAGCCGGCGGGCGGTCTGCTCGATGCGCTGCTCGTCCATGCCGCGCTGCGGCACGAGGACGAACTCGTCGCCGCCGAAGCGGGCGACCACGTCGCGGGCCCGCACGGCGCGGCGCAGCCGGCGGGCGACCTGACGCAGCACCTCGTCGCCGGCGTCGTGCCCGAGCCCGTCGTTGACGTGCTTGAGCCGGTCGAGATCGACGAACAGGACCGTGACCAGCCGGCCCGCCCGATGCGCGGCGGCGAGCGCCTCGCCCATCTGCTCGGTCAGTCCGTGGCGGTTCCAGAGCCCCGTCAGCGCATCGTGCGTCGCCTCGTGGGTGAGACGCTCGAGGGCCCGGCGCCGCTCGATCGCGATGCCCGCCAGGCGCGCCGCGTCGCGCAGGAACTCGAGGATGTCGCCGTCAGGCTCGCGAGCCGTCGCGCCGTACAGCGCGAACGTCCCCAGGACGTCACCGGCACGGTCGAACACCGGCGTCGACCAGCAGTGGCGCAGCCCATGACCGAGCGCCGTCTCGGCGAAGCCCTCCCAGTTGGGATCCCGCGCGATGTCCGGGGTGATGACCTCCTCGCCGAGCGCGGCGGCCCGGCCGCAGGAGCCGACGTGCGGGCCGATGGCGACGCCGTCGATGAACGCCCGGTAGTCGGCGGGGAGCCGCGCACCCGCCGCGTGGTGCAGGGTCCGTGCGTCGCGGTCGAGCATGAGCACCGACGCCCGGACATCGGGGTCGAAGTGCTCGATGCCGTCGACGAGCGCCTCGAGGACATCGGAGAGTGGCGCGTCGGCCGCGATGAGCTCGTGCGCGCGGTTGTGCGCAGCCGCGATCTCGCGCGCCTGGCGCAGCTCGTGGTCCTGGATGCGGACACGCATCTCGGCGCTGACGGCCGACGCCAGGTCCTCGAGCAGCTCGCGGTCGCGTTCGGCCCAGACCCGTGGACTCGTGTCGACCGCGCAGAGCGCCCCGACGGTCACCCCACCGGCGCGCAATGGCACGCCGCAGTAGGCCGCCACGCCGTAGTTCTGACGGGCCGGGCTGTCCCGCAGGACGGGATGGCGCGAAGCGTCCTCGACGAGGACCGGGCCGTCGCCGCTGACGACGTACTGGCAGAAGGACTGCGCCAGGGCGACCCGCTCGTCGGAGAAGCCCGACCGGCTGATGCACGCCTGGTCCTCGTCGGAGACCAGCGAGATCACGGTGATCGGGACCTGGAGCGTGCGCGCGGCGAGCTCCGTCCACCGATCGAGCGCCGCCCCCAGCCCTGCGACATCCTGCAGCCGTCGAACCACGGTCAGACGCCGGCGCGACGACAGCACGGCATCGCGCCGCTCGGGGTCGAACGGGTCCAGGCCGGGAAGGTCGGCGACAGCAGCGGCCATCTGACGCATGCCCTCGTCTCATCGACGCGGACGCGCCAGAACTCGATCGTCAAACCTCGGGAACCCGCTTCCGGTGAGGCCTCTCGTCCGTCTCATCGTCCACACAGGAAGTTCCCAGGGCGCGGGGATACGTTGCTCGCATGACCAGGATGACCCGACGCCGCGCGCTCGTCAGCGCCGGCACCATCAGCGCGGGGGCGCTGCTGTCCGCGTGCGGCGCGGACGACAGCCCCGCCCCGCAGACCGCCGCCGACGTGACCACCACGCAGGGGACGACGGCGACGGTCCAGCCGCAGACCTCGACGAGCGGCGATCTCGCCGCGCGGTTCGACGAGGCGGACGCCTGCCGGCAGACGGCCGAGCAGACCGAGGGCCCGTACTACCTCGACGTGGACCGCGTCCGCAGCGACATCCGCGAGGACCGTGAGGGTGTCGAGCTGCGCGTCGCCGTCCGCGTGCGCGACGCGGACGCGTGCGAGCCGATCGGCAACGCCGTCGTGGAGCTCTGGCACTGCGACGCCGTCGGCGACTACTCCGGCGTGCAGGGCGTCAGCGGCACGTTCCTGCGGGGCGCGCAGGTGACGAACGCCGACGGGATCGCCGAGCTCACCACGATCTACCCTGGCTGGTACGTCGGCCGGTGCCCGCACATCCACGCGAAGGTCATCCTCGACAACGAGACGGCGCTGACCACGCAGCTGTACTTCGACGAGGCGGTGACCGACGTCGTCTACGCGCGCGAGCCGTACGCGCAGCACACGGGCGACTACACGCGCAACGACGCGGACGGGATCTTCGCGCAGGAGCTGCTGCTCGACCTCTCCGAGGACGGCGACGGCTACCTGGGGCTGAAGACGTTCGACGTGGCGCGCGCCTGACCGGCTGGCCAGCCAGCTAGGATCCGGCGCACGATGCCCGATCCCGCCCCGCATCCGCCGTTCACCCGCGAGCACGACGCGATCCGCGCCGACATGCGCGGTTTCATCGCCGCCGAGCTCGTGCCCCACGCCGACGCGTGGGAGGCCGCCAAGTACTTCCCCGATGAGCTGTTCGGCCTGGTCGGGAAGGCCGGCTGGTTCGGGCTGAAGTTCGAGCCGGAGTGGGGCGGCACCGCGCCGGACTTCGCGGAGGGCACGATGCGCGCGGCGCTCTGGGCGCTCGAGCTCGCCCGGTGCGGATCGGCCGGGGTCGCGGCCGGCCTGGGCGCGCACTCGGAGATCGCCGCGCCACCCATCTGGAAGTTCGGCACCGACGAGCAGAAGCGCCGCTGGCTGGCGCCCGCGATCCGCGGCGACATCCGCTGCGCGCTGGGCATCACCGAGCCGGGCGCCGGGTCGGACGTCGCCGGTCTGCGCACGCGTGCCGAGCGCGTCGACGGAGGCTGGCTCGTCAACGGCGAGAAGACGTTCATCACCAACGGCGTGCGCTTCGACGCGATGGTCACCGCGCTGCGTACCGGCGAGGGCGACCGCCACGCCGGCATCTCGTTCCTCGTCATCGAGAAGGGCGACGGCGTCGAGACCAGCGCGCTGGAGAAACTCGGCTGGCATGCGTCGGACACCGGCACCGTCGCGCTCCAGGACGTCTTCGTCCCTGAGGAGAACCTGCTCGGCGCCGAGGACCAGGGCTTCGCGCTGATCATGGCCAACTTCCAGTGGGAGCGGCTGCAGATGTCGCTGGGCGCCGTCGGCGGCATGGAGGCGCTGCTCGAGCAGACCGTGGCGTTCACCCGCACGCGGCAGATCGCGGGCAAGCCGATGGTCGCCCAGCAGTCGATCCGCCACCGGCTCGCCGAGCTCGAGGTCGTCCTCAACGCCTCGCGCGCGATGACGTTCAACGCGCTGGGCATGTTCGCCGCCGGCCGCGACGCCCTGCGCGAGGTCACCATGGCCAAGCTGCAGACCCAGCGCGCGGCCTTCGACGTCGCCGACGCGTGCATGCAGCTGCACGGCGGCTACGGCACGCTCGTCGAGTCCGGCCTGGAGCGCGCCGTGCGTGACGCGCGGCTTGGCCCGATCGGCGGAGGGACCGACGAGATCATGGCGGAAATCCTCGGCCGGACGCTGTAGACGTCGCGTCTACGTCCGGTCGGGACAGCGTCCTCGCTGGACCAGGGCCAGTGCCGCCGGCAGCGTGGTCGCCGTCTCGCTGGCGCCGTCGAGCTGCTCCTCGACCTTCCCCAGCAGCGCCTGGTCGCTCGACGGGATCTGCCCCCCGTTGCGCGCGGCGTCGGCCTCCAGCTGCGCGAGCTGCTTGGGCACGAGGCCGGAGACGGACACGGACACCTCCGCCATGTCTTCCATGAACACCTCGAAGCAGCTCTGCTCGTACTTGTTGTAGGCGATCCGGGCAGCGATCAACGCGTTCTGGTAGATCGGCTGGAGCTTTGCGTCCTCGGCGGCGAGCGCCTCCAGCTGCTCGTTGACCGGCGCCGCCGACGCGTCGTCGATGAACACCGTCGTCGCGCCGAACGTCGCGGGCAGCGCGCCGCCCTGGCCCGTCAGCGCCTCGGCGACGCCGGGATGCCGCGCGATGCGGACGGCGCGGTCGGTCTTCGACTCGTCCGCGGGGACGAGCTTCGCCCCGAAGGTCACCTTCCGCTCGTCTGCGTCGTAGGCGGGATCGGACAGCTCCACCACGGCGAGGTTCTCCGACGGCGAGGAGACCTCGACCGCCGCGTTCGGCGGGTCGTCGCCCGCGAAGAAGCGCTTGGTGAAGGCGTCGATCCCCTCGGTCCCCGCCTGGCGGGCGGGGCGATCGGTGAACCACACGCCGCGCGGATCGACGTCGGTCAGCGTGAGCGTGCCGTCGGCGAACGTCCCGCCGCCGGCGCTGAGGACGCCGAGCAGCGCGGCGCCGTCGGGCGGCACGCTGGACGTCGACGCCCTGGGAGGCGTCGCCGAGTTCGTCTCGTCCGCGTCGTCGGCCGACGAGCCGCATGCGGCGAGGCCGATCGCCAGGGCGAGGGCCGCGGTCACCGCAGCCGATCGCATCGCAGTTCGCGGAAGGCGGCACTGGAGGTTGCCGAATCGCTGCATACAGTCCCGATGGTAGAGCGCGCGGCATGTCCACAGCCGCCCCGCTGCGCCCCGGTGCGGAGAGCAGACCGGCCGGCGACCTCCGTGGGAGAGGCGGCCGCCGGCCGGTGTCCTCCCTCCCCAGGCGAGGAGTGCTGAGCGTCCGTGCGGTACCTGGATCGGCCCCCATGCCGGTCCAGAATCCGGTGCGGGAGCCTATC
>SYBY01000091.1 GCA_005788585.1 Actinomycetota bacterium
GCCGCTGAACGCGTCGGCGGCGAGCGTCGTCCGGACCGAGCGCGGTGGCTCCTGCAGCGAGAACGCGACCACGATGAGGACCAGCGCGACCGGCAGCAGCCCGACGCGGTAGAAACGCGGTTCGAGCACGCTGCCACACTAGTGATGTGGTCGATCGTGCCCCCCGCATCCTGCTGGCAGACGACGAGCAGTCGGTGCAGACACTGCTGAGCTACCCGCTCCGCAAGGACGGCTACGAGGTCGTGCAGGCCTCGGACGGCCGCGAGGCCCTCCAGCGTTTCAACGAGTCGACATTCGATCTCGTCGTGCTGGACGTGATGATGCCCCGGATGGACGGGCTGGAGGTCTGCCGCCGGCTGCGGGCCAAGTCCACCGTCCCGATCATCATGCTCACGGCGAAGGCCGAGGAGATCGACAAGGTCCTCGGCCTGGAGCTCGGCGCCGACGACTCCATCACCAAGCCGTTCTCCATGCGGGAGTTCCGCTCGCGGGTCAAGGCGACGCTGCGCCGCGCGGGGATGGCCCGCGACCGCGAGGCGCCCGAGGACGAGACGCTCGAATCCGGCGAGCTGGCCATCGACTTCGCCAAGCGCTCGGTGAAGGTGCGCGGCGAGGAGGTACAGACCACGTACGTCGAGTTCGAGATCCTCGCGGCGCTCGGACGTAATCCAGGCCGGGTGTTCACCCGCGACATGCTGCTGACCCGCGTGTGGGGCGACAGCGCCTACCGCGACCCGCGCACGATCGACGTGCACATCCGACATCTGCGCGAGAAGCTCGAGCTCGACGCCAAGCAGCCGGAGTACCTGTTCACCGTGCGCGGTGTCGGGTACCGGTTCCGCGACGACGACTGAGGCGTGAGACTCGGCCCATGCGCCCGTTGCGCTCCCTGCGCGCGAAGCTGACCTTCCTGTTCTTCGCGATGACCCTCGCCGCCGTGGCGGTGGTCTACGCCTACGTGACACCGCAGCTGGAGAGTGAGCTGCGCCAGGAGAAGCTCGATTCGCTCGCGGTCGGCGCTGAACGCTGGACCCCGCCGGTGGCCGAAGCGGTGGAGGCCGAGCGGTCGGGGCCCGACCTCGACCGCGCCGTACGCCGCGCCGCCGACCGGACGAACACGCGCGTCACGCTGCTCGTCGTCTCGCGCGGGACGCTGGGGCTGCAGGCGCTGCCCGTCAGCGACTCGACCGGCGAGACCGACATCCAGGATCTCCAGTTCGCCATCGCCCCGGACACGGCGCGGGCGCGGCGGTCCCAGACCGGCGGTGAGTCCTCGGACGAGGGGCCGCTCGGCCAGGCCGCCGTCCCGCTCCTCGACGACCAGGGCGACGTCACCCACGTCCTCGTGTACTCCGCGCCGCTCTCCGACGTCGACGACAACGTCGCGCTCATCCGCCGGCAGATCCTCACCGCCGGCGGGCTCGCGCTCGCGCTGTCGCTGATCGCCGGCCTGCTGGTCTCGACGCCCCTGACCCGCCGGGTGTCCCAGCTCGAGCAGGGCGCCGAACGGGTCGCCGCCGGCGACTTCAGCACGCGGTTCCCCACCGAGCAGCTCGACGAGCTGGGCCAGCTCGCCCGGGCGCTGGACGACATGCAGCGGCAGCTCGCCGAGCTCGACAGCGCGCGCAAGCGGTTCATCGCGACGGCGTCCCACGAGCTGCGCACGCCGATCTTCTCCCTCGCCGGATTCCTCGAACTCCTGGAGGACGAGGAGCTCGACGAGGAGACACGCAAGCACTTCGTCGCGCAGGTCCGCGAGCAGGTCGCCCGGCTGGGCACGCTCGCGACGTCGCTGCTGGACCTCTCACGGCTGGAGGCCGGGTCGCTCGAGCTCCGCCCGGAGGCGACGAATGTCGGGATGCTCGCGCGCGCCGTGGCGTCCGAGTTCGAGCCGGCGTTGCAGGGGTCGGAGTCCCACCTCACGCTGCGCCTGGACGGCGAGCCGATCGAGGCGGTGTGCGACCCTGAGCGGGTGGCTCAGGTCCTGCGCATCCTCATCGACAACGCCATCGTCCACACGCCGGAGGGCACCGACCTCGTCGTGAGCGCCAGCCGTCGCGACCAGCGCGTGCGTCTCGCGGTGCGCGACGACGGGCCCGGCATCCGGCGCGACGCGCTCGCTCGGATCTTCGAGCCGTTCTACACGGGCAACGACGTCTCGGGCTCGGGTCTGGGCCTGGCGATCGCGCGGGAGCTGGCCGAGCGCATGCACGGGCGCCTGGCGGTCGAGTCCGTGCCCGGCCGGACGACGTTCTCCCTCGAGCTGCCGTCCTGATGCGTCGTCACGCGACGATCGCTGCGCTGGCCGGCGCGGTGCTGCTCAGCGGCTGCTCGCTCGGCGGCGACGAGGACGGCGCGAACGGCGAGCCGACGACGGTGCAGCGCACCACGCGCGTCGAGGTCGTGCGCGACGCGCCGAGCGCGAACGCCGTGCGGTTCGATCCGGCGGCGGTCTACGAGCGCGTCGGGCCGGGCGTCGTGACGGTCTTCAGCGTGTTCGGGCGCAGCGGGGCGAACGACCCGGCCGACGAGGGCGTCGGCTCGGGGTTCGTCATCTCCGAGCGCGGTGAGATCGTCTCCAACGCGCACGTCGTCACCGAGGGCGAGGGCGAGGACCTCAAGCGCGCCGAGGACGTCTACGTCCAGTTCGCCGACGGCAACCAGGTCCCGGCGCGCATCGTCGGAGTGGACCCGAACGCCGACATCGCGCTGCTGCGCGTGCAGCGCGGCGGCCTGACGCTGCGCCCCCTCTCGTTCGGCGCGTCGCGCGAGGTGAAGGTCGGCGCCCCGGTGGCGGCCATCGGCTCGCCCTACGGGGAGCCGCAGTCGCTGTCGGTCGGGATCATCAGCGGCATCGACCGCACGATCGACTCGCTCACCGGGTTCACGATCTCCGGCGCGATCCAGACGGACGCCGCGATCAACCGCGGGAACTCCGGCGGCCCGCTCGTCGACGGCCGCGGCCGGGTGCTGGGGGTCAACTCGCAGATCCGCTCGACCGGCGGCGGTGGCGAGGGCGTGGGCTTCGCGGTGCCGGTCGACATGGTGCGCCGGTCGGTCAGCGCGCTGCGGCGCGACGGGAAGGTCGAGTACGCGTATCTCGGGATCGAGACGGCGCCGGTCTACCCGCAGCTGGCCAAGCGCTTCGAGCTCGAGACGGACACCGGCGCGTGGGTCCAGGCCGTCAACGACGGCGGCCCCGCGGACGACGGCGGCCTGCGCGGCGGCGATGACCGCGCCCGGTTCCAGGCCTCGACCTACCGGACGGGTGGCGACGTCATCATCGGGCTCGGAGGCCGGCCGGTCCGCGACCCCGACGAGCTCGGGCAGGCGCTGCAGCGCGTCGCGCCCGGCGACGAGGTCCCCGTCGTGGTCGTCCGCGACGGCGAGCGCCAGACCGTGACGGTCACGGTCGGCAAGCGGCCCGCCCAGACGCGGTGACCGACGCCGCGCTGCGCGATCTGTGCGTCGAGCTCGCCCGCGCGCTCGCCGCCCGCGTGCGCCCCGAGCTGGGCGCCGTCGCCGCGCGTGGCCACGGGCAGATCGGCGCCGGCGGCGACGTGACGTTCCGCATCGACGAGGGCGCCGAGGAGGAGCTCGCCGCGTTCCTGCGCGAGCGCGCGCCGCACCTCGCGTGGTACTCGGAGGACCAGGGCCTGGTCTCACCGCCCGGCGCGGACACGGTGCTGATCGTGGACCCGATCGACGGCACGCGCCCGGCGATCGCCGGCTTCGAGTCGGCATGCGTGTCGGTCGCGGCCGCGCCGCTCGGCGACGGCGACCCCGTCATGGGCGACGTGTCGGTCGGCGTCATCGTGGAGATCAAGACGGGGCGCGAGTACGTGGCGGTGCGGGGCGGCGGCGTGACGTCGACGGACCCGATCCGGCTGTCGGCGAACACCGACCTGTCCCGCCTCTTCTGGGTGTTCGGCTTCCGGGGACGGCCGGCGCGCGAGCTCATCGAGGTCGTCGGCGAGCTGATCGACCGGTCGTCGGTCGGCGGCGGCGTCTTCGATCTCGGATCGGCGTGCTTCGACGGGGTCTGCGTCCTGACCGGCCAGCTCGACGCGTTCCTCGAGCCCGGCCCGCGCATGATCGCCGAGGTCCCAGAGGTCCGCGCGGCGTTCGAGCGCGTCGGCGACGGGGCGGTCCTGAACAACTCGCCCTACGACCTGGCGGCGCTGGTCCTGATCCTCGAGGAGGGCGGCGCGATCGTCACCGACTGCGCCGGCCGCACCCTCGGCGACCGGCCGCTCCTCGGCTCCGGCCATGACTTCCAGATGAGCATCCTGGCCAGTGCGAACGCGGAGCTGCACGAGCAGCTCGTCGCGGAGATGGACGCCGGGATCGCCCGGCTGCGCGCCCGCTACTGAGCCGGGCGCAGCGCACCCATGACCCGCGGCAGCTCTTCGACCGTGAGGGCGGGCGCGGGCAGCGGCGAGGGACCGTCGCGGCGCACCCGCATGCCGTCGAGCACGATGGCGAGCATCCGCCGCCAGTGATCGGGGTGCGTCGGCTGGGTGACCTGCATCCCGGCGGTGACCATCATGTTGAGGATCGGCATGTCCGTCGGCTCGAGGTCGGGCCGCAGCTCGCCGGCCTCCTGCGCGCGGCGGATGACCTGCGCCATGACCGGCAGCAGCTGCGATCGCAGCCGTGCCTGACGCTCGCCGGCGCGGACCTCGCCCATCATCAGCTGCTTGAGACCGAGGTTGCCGGACATCCGCTCGAGGATGCCCTCGACCACGAACACGAACGCCTCCCATGGGTCGTCGTGCTCCAGGCCCTCCCGCGCGACCGCGACGACCTGCCCGAGGCGCTGATCGAACAGCTCGTCGACGAGGTCCGCCCGATCGGGGAAGCGCCGGTACGCGGTGGCGACGCCAACGCCTGCATGCGCGGCGATCTCCTGCAGCGAGACCTCGAGGCCGCGTTCGGCGAAGAGCTCCGCCGCCGCGTCGAGCAGGCGCTGGCGGTTGCGCTCGGCATCGGCCCGAAGGCCGCGCGATGCAGGGGAAGTGGCCACGCCGGCATCATACAGATGTGGAACTGAGAACATCACTTCCGTTTCTGTGGTACGTTCCCGACATGCCTGCCTCCACCAACCCCCACCACGACCGGCGCTGGCTCGTCCTCGTGGTCCTCGGCGTCGCGCAGCTCATGGTGGTCCTCGACGCGACGATCGTGAACATCGCGCTCCCGTCCGCTGAAGCGGACCTCGGCTTCTCCGACGCGGACCGGCAATGGGTCATCACGGCCTACGCGCTCGCGTTCGGCAGCCTGCTGCTCATCGGCGGCCGGCTCGGCGACCTCTTCGGGCGCCGCCGCCTCTTCGTCACCGGGCTCGGCGGGTTCGCCGTCGCGTCGGCGATCGGCGGCTTCGCGCAGAGCTTCGAAGTGCTCGTCGCCTCCCGCGCGCTGCAGGGCATTTTCGGTGCCATGCTCGCCCCGTCGGCGCTCTCGCTCCTGACGGTCACGTTCTCGTCCGGACCCGAGCGCGCGAAGGCCTTCGGGATCTTCGGCGCCATCGCGGGCGGCGGCGCGTCCCTCGGCCTGCTCCTCGGCGGCGTGCTCACCGAGTACCTGTCGTGGCGCTGGTGCATGTTCGTGAACCTGTTCTTCGCGATCCCCGCGGCGCTCGGCGCGATGGCGCTGCTGTCCGACACGCGGCCCGAGCACCGGCCGAAGCTCGACCTCCCCGGCGTCGCGACGGCGTCGGCGGGCCTGTTCCTGCTCGTCTACGGGTTCTCGCGCGCCGAGTCCGACGGGTGGACCGACACGCTCACGCTGGTGTCACTCGGGCTCTCCGGCGTGCTGCTGCTCGCCTTCGTCGCGCTCCAGACGCGCGTGGCGCAGCCGCTGCTGCCGCTGCGGATCGTCACCGACCGCAACCGCGGCGGCGCGTACCTGGGCATGGGCATCACCGCGATCGGGATGTTCGGCGTGTTCCTGTTCCTGACGTTCTACCTCCAGCGCACGCTGGGCTTCAGCCCGGTGCAGTCCGGCGCCGCGTTCCTGCCGATGACGTTTGCGATCGCGATCAGCGCGGGCCTGGCGACGACGCGTCTGCTGCCCCGGGTCGGGCCCCGGCCGCTCATCACCGGCGGCATGGTGGCCATCGCCGCCGCGCTCGTCTGGCTCGCGCAGCTCCAGGTCGACTCGACCTACGCCGCGCACGTCCTGCCCGCCATCGTGCTGCTCGGTCTCGGCATGGGCCAGGTCTTCGCGCCGGTGTTCAACACCGCCACGCTGAACGTCGACCAGCGCGACGCCGGCGTCGCCTCGGCGATGGTGAACACCATGCAGCAGGTCGGCGGCGCGGTCGGCACCGCGCTGCTCAGCACGCTGGCGGCCAGCGCCACGACGGACTACGTCACCACCAACGGCGGGCCCAGTCCCGACGTCATCGCCGCCGCCGAGGTGCACGGGTACACGACGGCGTTCTGGGTCGCCGCGGCGATCATCGCCGCCGGATCCGTCGTCGTCGGGCTGACCCTGCGCAGCGGCGCGCCGCAGGTCGCCGCCCATCCGGGCGCCGACGTCGCGCCCGTGGCCGCGCACTGATCCGGCCGGGCCGCCGCGGGCGTGTGGCAAGCTTCGCCCCATGCCCGCGGTTGCCCACCGGACGACGACCTAGGATCAGCGCGTGCTCCAGCCCGTCGCCGTCGGCACCAAGAAGCTCGCCGACTACACCCACATCTGCGGCCGCGACCTCATCGAGGAGATCCACGAGCTGGCCAAACCGCTCGAGGGCGCCCGCGTCGTCCACCTCTCGGCGACCGCGTTCGGCGGCGGCGTCGCGGAGATCCTCTACACGCTCATCCCGCTGATGAACGACGTCGGCCTGGAGACCGAGTGGCAGGTCATCTACGGCCGCGAGGAGTTCTTCAACGCGACGAAGCTCATGCAC
>SYBY01000092.1 GCA_005788585.1 Actinomycetota bacterium
CGCGTCGGCCGCCAGCGCGCCGACGACCACCGGCGGCGCCGCGGCGGCCACATGGAACGCGAGCCCGCGCGGCAGCCGCGCCGCGACGTCGCGCACCACCCATGGCAGGACGAGCGCGGTCCCGCCGTGCAGCGCCACCTCCAGGGTGCGTCGCCGCCCAGCGTCGATGTCGCCGGCCAGCAGTGCGACGTGGGCCGACGAGCTGACCGGGGCGAGTTCCGCAGCGCCCTGAACGGCGCCGAGCACGGCGGCACGGCGGACGCTGAGCGGGACGGGCACGAGGGCGGACCATATCCCGCCCGGCGAGTACCCTCGCGCACGTGGCCGTCCCCCTCTTCGACCCCGCCGCCCCCCTCGCGCCGCTCGACGCCGAGCTGCGGGCCGCGGTCTCCGGGGTCCTCGACGCCAAGCAGTACATCCTCGGCCCGAACGTCAGCGCGTTCGAGGAGGAGTTCGCCGCGCTGCACGGCGTCTCGCACGCGGTCGGGGTGGCCAACGGCACCGAGGCGATCACCATCGCGCTGCGGGCGCTCGGGGTCGGTCCGGGCGACGAGGTCGTCGTGCCCTCCTTCACGTTCTACGCCAGCGCGGAGGCGATCCCGCCGACCGGCGCCACCCCGGTCTTCTGCGACATCGACCCGGAGACCTATCTGGTCACGCCCGACGCCGTGAAGGCGGTGCTCACGCCGAAGACGAAGGCCGTCGTCGTCGTGCACCTGTTCGGCAACGTCGCCCCGGTCGACGAGATCGCCGCACTGGGCGTCCCGGTCGTCGAGGACGCGGCGCAGGCGACCGGGTCGAAGACCACGGACGGGCGCCTGACCGGGGCGCTGGGGACGATCGGGACGTTCTCGTTCTACCCGTCGAAGAACCTGGGCTGCTTCGGGGACGGCGGGGCGATCACGACGTCCGACGACGCGCTCGCCGACCGCGTGCGGTCGCTGCGCTTCCACGGGTCACGGGACAAGGTCACCTACGAGGAGGTCGGCTACAACTCGCGCCTCGACGAGCTGCAGGCCGCGGTCCTGCGCGTGCAGCTGCCCCATCTCCACACGTGGTGTGACCGCCGCCGCCAGGTCGGCGCCTGGTACATCGAGGCCGGCTTGGGCGAGCACGTCGACCTCCCGGTCCCCGCCATCGGGGCCGACCCGGCGTGGAACCTCTACGTCGTCGGTCACGACCGGGCGGAGGGGCTGCACGCAGCGCTGACGGAAGCGGGTGTCGGGGCGAGGTCCTACTACCGCCGCCCCGTCCACGAGCAGGTGGCGATGGCCCCGTGGCGCACGGACGCGCCCCTGCCGGGGACGGCGCGGGCGGCGGCGCGGCACCTCGCGCTGCCGATGGGCCCCGCGCTGACCCGCGAGCAGGTGGACGAGGTCGTCGCCGCGGTGGCCGATGCGCGTCTGGATTGACCTCACCAACAGCCCCCACGTCCTGGTCATGCGACCGATCGTGGAGCTGCTGCGCGCCGACGGCCACGACGTGCGGGTCACCGCACGCGACTTCGCGCAGACCCTCGGCCTGCTCGAGCGCTTCGGCATCGAGCACGAGGTCGTGGGCCGCCACCGCGGCGGCCGGGTCGCGGCGAAGGCGGTGGGTCTGGCGTCTCGCTCGACGGCGCTGACGCGCTGGGCCGCGCGCAAGAAGTTCGACCTGGCGCTCGGCCACGGCTCGAACGACATCACCGTCGCGGCGGCCATCCTGCGGATCCCGTGTGCGACGACGTTCGACTACGAGTGGGCGAAGGTCCAGCACACCGTGAACTGCCGGCTGGCGCAGGCGGTCGTCGTCCCCGACGTCATCCCGCCCGAGCGCCTGTACCCGTACGGCGCGAAGGGCAAGATCCACGGGTACGAGGGGCTGAAGGAGGAGTACTACCTCGCCGACTTCGAACCCGACCCCGCGATCCTCGACGACCTCGGCCTGAACCCCGCCGAGCCGATCGCGGTCATCCGCACCCCGCCCGCGGTGTCGCTGTACCACCGCTTCGAGAACGACCTCTTCGGCGGCGTGCTGGAGCGCGTCCGCGGCGCGCAGGCCGTGGTCCTGCCCCGCACGCCCGAGCAGCGTGAGGAGCTGACGAAGGCCGGTGGGTTCATCGTGCCCGAGCGCGCCATCGACGCGCAGTCCCTCATCGCCTACGCCGACCTCATGGTCAGCGCGGGCGGCACGATGAACCGCGAGGCCGTCGCGCTCGGCACGCCGGTGTGGACGACGTTCGAGGGCCGGCTCGGCGCGGTCGACGAGCGGCTCATCGCCGAGGGACGGATGCAGAAGCTGACGGCCGCCTCAGAAGTGGAACTGGTCAAGCGCGAGGGCGGCGCGACCGTCGAGCGGGTGCGCCGCGATCCGCGGGTGTTCTTCGAGCTCCTTGCCCGCGCGCGCGGCTGATCAGCGCGCGAGACGGGCGGCGACGATGTACTGGTAGGCCTCGAGGCGCGCGATCGTCTCGGCCACGTCGCCGCCGAACCAGGCGACGACCTCGCCCATGATGCGGTAGTCGGGAGGCATGGAGATGTCCAGGGTGTCGAGGTGCGTGGCCTCGAAGCCGGTCTCCTCGAGCATGTTCTCGAGCTCGGTCAGCGTGAACATGTGCACATGCGTCCGGTCGAGCAGGCCGGCCTGCTGGTACTCGAACCGGTCCTCGACCAGCAGGCGCCCGACCACGTGCCAGTGCTTGATGTTCGGGACCGAACAGACGACCACGCCATCGTCGGCCAGGTACGGGCGGATCACCCGCATCAGGCGGTGCGGGTCGCGGAGGTGCTCCAGCACGTCCCCGAACAGCGCGGCGTCGACGCTGCCGCGCTCGAGCGGGAGCTCGGTCACCTCATCGAGATCCACACGAAGCACCCGGTCGAGCCGCTGCTCTGCCGCCGCTGCCGCCTCGGGAACGAGTTCGAGGCCGATCACGTTGGCCGCCTGCCGACGCTTGACGGCGTCGCCCAGGGCACCATTGCCGCAGCCGACGTCCAGCACGGTGCGTGCATCGCCGGGGACCAGGGCCACCAGCTCGGGGCGCCAGTTCTCGTAGTAGTCCGAGACGGTCTCGCTGGCGAGATGCACGCCGGGGGCGTTGGGCGCGGAGTCCGCCATACCCGTGTAATCGTCTGTGGACGGACGTCCTTGACGCGGCGCAGCCGGCGTTGCTCAGGCGGCCTGGCGCACCGCGGCGGTTCGTGCGATCTCGTAGAGCGCCAGCGCGACCCGCTGGGGATCGCACGTGGCCCGGACGCGCGCCGCGCGGGCTTCACGGTCGCCCCAGGCACCGACCCGTGTCAGCGCTCCGGGCAGGTCGTCGATACCTGTTGCGGTCGCGAGCTCGGCGAGCACCCCCGCCGCCGGGCCGCTCGCGAGCACGATCGGTGCGGCCCCGGCGGCTGCGGCGACGAGTGCGCGGTGGTCGAACGCATCGTCGGGGTCGAGGCAGACCGCGACGTCCGCGTCGGCCGCGAGCGCCTCCCAGGCCGCGTCGTGGCCTACGGGTGCGAGCAGGTCGGCGTCGGGAAGGATCCCGGCGACGAGGTCCCGTGTGCCGACGCTCATCACGGTCGGGACGATCCGCGCGCGCGCCACGCCTGCTCGGGCGAGGCCTTCGAGGATCCGCCGCGCGGTCGGCTCGTCGTGCGACGGCAGCGCCACCAGCGTGCCGCGCCCTCCCGGGCCGGGGGCGTCCGCGCACACGATGGCGGGCGCGATCCAGCCGGGGTCGCCCGGGCTCGCGCTCGAGCACGGCCTCCCCGGCGGGGCATGCCCCTGATGGGAGACCCGCAGCCACGTGTCGATCATCTGGCGCGCGGTCGCAGGTCCGTCGACCACCCAGATTGCCGTACCCGACGTCGGGAGCACCCGAGACAATGCGGTCTCGCAGGCGTCGCGGACCTCACCCTCGACCGGTGGGTGGACGAACGTGAGCGGACCGTCGAGGCCCGCGACGGGGATGCCCGCACGGGTAAAGCCGACCACCAGCGCGCGCGCCTCGTCCGCGGAGGCACCGACGCCGTCGAGCCGCCCGATGACCGCCAGCGGGCCGCCGGGCAGCGGGCGCGGCCGCTCCCGTGCCCAGACGTCGCTCGACCACACGTGGCCTGCGAGCGCGGCGTCCGCGTCGAGCACGGGGCGCCACGCCTGCCAGAACCGAGCGCGGTTGGGCGTGTCGTCGTGCCCGCTGCGGGTCGCGCCCTCGTCGTGGAGGAAGGCGAGGTCGCCGCGATAGACGATCCGATGCCCGGCGACGCGTGCGCGCAGGCACAGGTCGACGTCTTCGAACCCGTTGCGGTACGCGACGTCGAAGCCCTGCAGCTCGGCGAACACCTCCGCGCGGATCGCGAGGCACGCGCCCGTGACGCAGTCGAGCTCGTGGACGGCGCGGGCCGCGGGGAGGCTCCCGTCCTGGCGGTGGAAGGCGTGGTAGGGCGCCGGCTGCTCGGGGGACGGGACCATGAGGACACCCGCGTGCTGGATCGTGCCGTCGCCGTAGAGGAGCCGCGGGCCGGCGAGTGCGAACGGGGTCTCGAGCACGGTCTCGGCGAGTTCCTCGAGCACGCCGGGCTCGAGGACGGTGTCGTTGTTGAGGAAGATGAGGGCCTCTCCCCGGGCGGCCTGTGCGCCCGCGTTGCACCCTCCGGCGAAGTTGAGGTTCTCCGAAAGCGCGAGTACGACGGCCCGTTCACGCCACCGGTCCAGCAGCTCGAGCGTGTCGTCCGGCGACGCGTTGTCGACGAGGACGAGCTCGACGGTGTCGCCCAGGGCCGACCCGAGGCACGCGTCGAGGCTCTGTAGGCATCGCTCGGTCACCGGGCGCTTGCCGAAGCAGACGATGATGATCGAGGCTCGCGGACGGCGAACGGGTGGTGCGGCCACCCCCAGGGTATCGGCAGGAAGGGCCGCAGATTGAGACTCAGGCAGCCCGGAAGACCGGAACGGCGCCGAGGTGCTCTGCGATCCGCGTGGCGACCCGCTGCGGATCGCACGCCTGCCGGACCTTCTCGGCGGCGATCGCGCGGTCTCCGCGGTCGTAGGCGCGCGCGATCGCGCCGGGGAGCTCCGCCGGGCCGGCCGCGACGACATGGCCGCACAGGGTCGCCCCCGCCGGGCCGGCGGCCGACAGGACGATGGGCGTGGCGCCCGCGGCAGCGGCGAGCAGCGCACGACGGTCGAATGCGTCGTCGGCGTCCAGGCACACGGCGACGTCGGCGGTCCGGGCCAGGGCCTCCCACGCGCCGTCATGCGAGGCGACGGGCAGCAGCTCCGCGTCTGGCAGGTGCGCGTCGACGATCTCCGCGAGCCCGCGACACCCGACCGTCGGCACGACGCGCACCGGGACCTCCAGCGCAGCTGCGGCGAGGCCCTCCAGGACGCGCTCGAGGGCCGGCCGGTCGTGGGCGGGCAGGATTGCGAGGACGCCGCCGCCGCCGGGTCCGGGGCGCTCCTGGCACACGATCGCGGGAGGGATGGAGCAGGCATCAGCCGGATCCGCGCTGATCACGTCACGCTCCGCAGCGCCCCATGCGGCGCGCGCGAGCCGCAGCGAGGCGGCCGTGGGCGCGGTGGCGGCGCTCGCCGGTCCCTCGGCGAGCGCGAGCCCCGGGGCGGACGCGGGCAGCGTGCGGTGCTGGGCCTGCCGGCAGACCTCCGCGACCTCGCCGGCGACAGGGGCCCGCGCGAAGGACGTCGGGACGTCGATTGCGGTCACAGGAATGCCCGCGCGCGCGAACCCCACGAGGAGGGCACGCGTCTCATCGCCTGCCCCGCCCACCCCGTTGACGGGGCCGCCGAGGACGATCGCACCGGCCGGCAGCACTCGGTTCGGTGCCTTGGCCGACAACTCGCATCCCCACACGCCGGCCGCCAGCTCGACGTCGGGGTCAAGGAGGTCGGCCCAGCGCTCCACGAAGCGGATCTGGTTCGGCTTGTCGTCGTGCCCGGCTCGCGTCGCCCCCTCGTCGTGCAGAAGGCTGAGGTCGCCGCGATAGACGATCCGGTGGCCGGCTGTGCGCAGGCGCAGGCAGAGGTCGACGTCCTCGTAGCCGTTGCGGTACGCCTCGTCGAACTCCCCGATGGAGAGGAAGACGTCCCGGCGGACGGCCAGGCACGCGCCCGTGACGCAGTCGAGCTCGAAGACGGCGCGGACGGCCGGCAGCTGACCGTCCTGGTGGTGAAAGATGTGAAACGGCGAGACGGTCCGGCCTGCCCGGACCATGACCACGCCCGCGTGCTGGACCGTGCCATTGGCGTAGAGCAGGCGCGGGCCGGCGGCCGCGACACCGGGTTCGAGCGCGGTCGCGGCCAGTTCCTCGAGCACGCCGGGCTCGACGACGGTGTCGTTGTTGAGGAAGACGACGGCCTGGCCGGTCGCAGCCTGCGCGCCCGCGTTGCAGCCGCCGGCGAAGTTGCGGTTCTCGGGCAGGCGCAGGACCGTCGCCCGGTCCTCCCAGGCATCCAGAAGCTCGAGCGTGTCGTCCGGCGAGGCGTTGTCGACGAGGACGAGCTCGATCTCGGCGCCCAGGGACGATCCCAGACAGCGATCGAGGCTCTCGAGGCAGCGCTCGGTCATCGCGCGCTGGCCGAAGCAGACGATGACGATCGAGCAGAGGGGACGGGTCGACGGCAGGGCGCCCATGTGCCCGGATATCGACTGGGGCCGGCGAAGGTTGAGCGGCTACCCGCGTTCGCAGACCAGGAAGATGCTCGAGCAGAGGTCGGGGTAGCGCTGGCCGAGCTGGTAGCAGCCCTCGAGGTAGGCGTCATCGACGATCCCGGCGGGAATGACCTGGTCCCACTGAAAGTTCGCGAGCGCCTTGAAGAAGATGCCGCTGCGGTACACGACGCGCAGGCCGGCTGCGACGGCATCGGCCTCGAGCGTGTCGAGCGAGTAGGTGACCCGGTGCCCGTGCTCGGCCTCGGCTGGCGTGATCGCCGCGTTGTGCGCGATGAGCCCCATCAGCACGGCGATCTGTCGCGACGGGGCATTGGCGTTCGGGCAGGCGACCAGGAGCCGCCCGTCGTCTGCGAGCCACTCGGTGTTGATGCGCCGCAGCAGTCCCACGCGGTCGTCGATGTGCTCGAGCACGTGGGTGAGCACCACGTTGTCGTACCGCTCGGGCAGTGTCGCGTCCTCGAAGCGCGCGTGGACGAGGCGGACGCGGTCCCCGTGCCGGGCGCCATGCTCCTCGAGCGCCGCGCCGGAGGCCTCGACGCAGGTGATGTCGTCGAAGTGGGGAAGCAGGCGGTCGGTGAAGTCGCCCTTGAAGCTGCCGAGCTCGAGGAGGTTGCCCTCGCGAAAGAACGGGGTGAAGGCCCGGACCATGAGGGGGTGCATGACGTCGAAGTCGAACCCGTAGGCGTACTTGTGGTCGCTCGTGTCGCGGATCTCGGCGTCGTAGTCGCGCTCGGCGGTCATGTCGGTGCTCACAGTTCCAGGGTCAGGGTCGTCGTGCGCCGGTCGGACGGGCCGGTGTCTCGGAAGCCGAGCTTCTCGTAGAACCTCCCGGCGGCCTTGTCGGCGGTCGCCACCTCCAGCTTGAGCGTCGCGGCGCCCGCTGCGCGGGCGTGCTCGATGCAGTGCCCGACGAGGACGGCGGCCACGCCCCCGCCGCGCAGCTCGCGAACCACGCTGACGTTGCTGATGAACGCCTCGTGCGAGCCGGGCGCGATGTAGGCGGCTACGAGTCCGGCGAGCTCGGGCCCGTCCCAGGCCTCGAACCGCGCCGCGCGGGCCGCGAGCTTCGCCGCGTACGCCGCGAGGTCGAGGCGGGCGCTGAGCGGCGGCGTGAAGTCCGCGTCGCAGTGCGCGAGGTGGGCGAGCACGTCCTGCTCGGTGGCGGTGTCGCGGCGGTACTCCACGGCGGGGGAGGCCATGCTCACCGCTCGAGGATCGCCGCGCCGAACCCGTGCCGCCCGAAGGCGTTGCCGTTGTAGAGCAGGTAGACCTCGTCGTCGCACGAGAACACGTTGGGGTAGCAGAGCATCTCGGCGTCCCAGTCGCCCGGCGTCGGGTTCACGGTCAGGGTGTCGTCGTCGCGCACCCACGTCTCGAGGTCGTCGGACCAGGCGTGACCGATGCGGTAGCCGCGGTCCGGGTTCGTGCGGAAGTCCGACGAGTGCCGGTAGCAGAAGACCATGTGGTGGCGCCCGTCGATCTCGACCACGGAGGGCAGCGCCTGGCACTCCTCCTCGCCGAGGACGTCCGCGACGATGCGGCGGCCCTCCTCTTTGGTCCAGTGGACCCCGTCGTCGGAGACGGCGTGCCCGATCTTGTAGGTGCGATCGGGCTCGCGGTCTGCCGCGTAGCGCTGCCACGCCGTGCCGAAGATGTACCACATGTGAAATCGGCCGCCGATCTTGCGGACGTGGCCGTCGCCGACGAGGAACGGCTCCAGCGGCGAGGCCGACAGGACGGGTCCGTCGCCGATCCGTTCGAAGGTCTGCCCGCCGTCGCGGCTGACGGCCAGCCCGATGCCGGTCTCGACGGAGACCGACACGCGCCGGCTCCAGCCGCAGGTGTAGCCGTACAGCAGGTCGCCGTCGGGGACGACGTGCATCGGGAAGATGCCGTGCTCGTCGAAGGTGCCGAGGGCGCCGAGCTCGATGACCGGTCGCTCGGCCACGCCGAGGACCTCGCGCAGATCCCGGGACAGGTCGACGTACGCGACCTGGCTGAGGTACTTGCCCTCGGCCACCGGGTCCAGCGCGCGGGTGGAGAAGAACACGCGCACCCGGTCCTCGAGGACCAGGGGCTGCGGCGACTGCGCCCAGCCGACGCACCCCGCGGGGAGCGGGTGCTCATCGGGATCGAAGATGCGCCCGAGCTTGCGCCACCTCATGTGAACTCGCCCTCCAGCTCGGCCAGGCCGAAGCCGAAGCGCCCGACGCCATTGCCGAGGTACGCCATGTACGTGCGCCCGTCGACCTCGAAGACGTGCGGGTACGCGACCATCTCGGCGTCCCACTCGGCCGCGTCATCGGAAACGTCGATCCCGGCGCGCGCGTCGTCGCGCTCCCACGTGACCATGTCGGTGCTGCGGGCGTAGCCGATGCGATAGCCGAACTCGCGGCCGCGGAAGTTGCTGCTGTAGCGGTAGCAGAAGAACATGTGAAAGACGCCGTCGCGCTGCAGCACGTCGGGGCTGGCCTGCGCCTCGTCGGGCTCGACGCGGCTCTCGATCAGGTCGGCGCCGTGCTTCGTCCACCTGACGCCGTCCGGCGAGGTCGCCATGCGGATCTTGTAGACCGGCTCGGCGCGCCCGTCCACCAGCTTCCACAGGCGGCCCGCGATGTAGAACAGCTGCCAGCCGCCGCCGAACCGGCGCACCTTCGGGCCGCTCATCACGAAGGGCTCGTCCGGGGTGTACGGGATGACCGGCCCGCGGCCGTGCCGCGCGAACGCGACGCCGTCCGTGCTCGTGGCCATCCCGATCGCGGTGTTGAAGGGCACGGACTCGCACCGGGTCCACCCGGCGTAGTACGCGCGGTAGCCGGCGCCGTCGCGGACGACCGACACGGGGTACGTGCCGAACTCGTCGAACTCGCCGGTGCCGCCGAGCGGGAGGATGGGCTCGTCGCTGACGCGCAGGACGCGGGTCAGGTCGCCGCGGTCGAGGTCGACGAACGCGCTGCGGCTCGTGTACATGCCATCGGGGCCCACGGGTGGGCGGCAGCTGAAGTAGACCCGGACGCGGTCGTCGAACAGCAGCGTCGCCGGCGCCTGGGCGAACTCGGCGAGCCACGGCGGCCGCCGGTCGAGCGCCTGGGGGCTGAAGACGAGGCCGAGCTTGCGCCAGCGGAACACGTCAGACCAGCTCGTACCCGGACTGCAGCCAGCCGCGGACCGTGTCCAGCGGGTTGAACATCAGGACGTCGATGATCGACAGCCACGGCACGAAGGGCTGACCGAGCTGCTCGTACTCGACGGGCAGCGGCTGCAGGAAGCGCAGCTCGACCCCGCGCGCCGCGAAGTCGCTGCGCGAGTACAGCTCGACGCCGCCGATCGCGTTCACGTAGGTCGTGGCGCCCAGCGCGCTGCACAGCGCGAGGACCTTGTCCTGGCCGCTGAGCCCGTGGTCGACGGCCACGGTGGAGGAGACGCGGATGGTGGTGGTCACGCCGAGGTGCGCAGCGGTGCGCACCAGGCCGTGGTGGAGGAAGGCGAACAGGTTGCGCTCGTCCTGGGCGAAGACGTCCTCGAGCAGCGGGCGGACCTCGGCGTAGTGCGGGGCCTTCGCGTACGCCCCCGCGAACCTGCCCAGCAGCGACGCAGGCTCGTACGCGTCGGCGATCCTGCGGTCGCGGACGTCGAGGTAGTCGGAATCCTTGGCGAGCGGGACGGAGAACATGACGTCCTTGCCGTTCTGCAGGAACCGGTTGCGGTTGATCCAGCCCTTCTTCGTGTACTGGATGTTGTCGTAGACGACGAACTCGTCGACGGCCGCGAGCAGCTGGAAGTACCCGATGTACGGGAACAGGTACGGCTGCATGATCGCCAGCCTCATGCCGCGCGCAGCTGCACCCGGGCCGGCTCGGCGACGAGGTCGGCGATGCGCTCGACGGTCTCGAGCGGCAGGTCCGGGTAGATCGGCAGGCACAGCACCCGTTCGGTCACATCGGCGGCGACGGGAAGGTTGGCGCGGGCGGCGGAAGGCAGGGTGCGATACATCGGGAAGTCCGAGATCAGCGGATAGAAGTACCGTCGCGACCGGATGTCGTGGCTGTGCAGCAGATCGTTGAGCGTGTCCCGGCTGAGCGGATAGCGCCCGTCGAGCATGATGGGGAAGTAGGCGTAGTTCGAGACGCGCTCGTCGGGAGTCGGCTCCAGCATCCGGATGCCGGCGACGCCGCTCAGGCGCTGGCGATACAGCGTGTCGATGGCCTTCCGGCGGTCCAGCACGTGGTCGAGGTGCTTGAGCTGCACGAGCCCGAGGGCGGCGCTGAACTCGTGCATCTTGCCGTTGATGCCGGTGGCGACGACCTGGGTCTCGCCGGCGTGCCCGAAGTTCTTCAGCCAGTCGATCCGGCGCTTGGCCTGCGGGTCGCCGCTCACGAGTGCCCCACCTTCGAACGTGTTGAACACCTTCGTGGCGTGGAAGCTCAGGACCGAGAGGTCGCCGTGGTTGAGCACGCTGCCGTCGTCGACCTCGACGCCGAAGGCGTGCGCGGCGTCGTAGATGACCTTGAGGTTGTATGTGTCGGCGACCTCCTGGATCCCGCGGACGTCACATGGGTGCCCGTAGCAGTGCACGGCGAGGATCGCCGTCGTCTGCGGCGTGATGGCCGCCGCGATCTTGTCGGGATCGAGGTTCAGCGTGTCCGGGTCGACGTCGACGAAGACCGGCCGGATGCCGTTCCAGAGCAGGCTGTGCGACGTCGCGACGAACGAATACGGCGTGGTGATGACCTCACCGGTGATGCGCAGCTCCTTCAGCGCGCAGACCAGCGCGATCGTCGCGTTGCTGAACAGCGAGATCTCCGGCACGCCGAGCCGGTCGCGCAGCTCGGCCTCGAACCGCTCGTGGAACTGGCCGCCGTTCGTGAGGAACTTGCTGTCCCAGATCTGCTCGAGGTACGGGAGGACCTCCTCGAGCGGGGGGAGGTACGGAGAGGTGACGTGGACGGTCTCGGGCTGCTCGGACATCAGCCGGCCGCGAGCTCGAAGAGGAAGAACGGCTCGGCCGGGTTCACGCCGTAGGCCTCGGGGTCGAACTCGCCCAGCAGGGTCGTGTGCGGGATCGGCTCGCCGGAGAACCCGGCGTCGTGGAAGGTCTCGACGAGGTCGAGGCCGACGATGCGGACGTGGTCGTTCTGCCCGTAATAGTGGACCGCGAACGCCTCCGGGACGGCCACGGTGAGCTCCATGGAGCGCTTGAGCAGCGGGGAGTACGGCGTCTGGGCGACGACCTGCCCTCCCGGGGCCAGGCAGCGCGCGAACTCCGCGGCCGCGCGGTCGGGGAAGTCGACGTGCTCGAGGACGTGGTTGCAGATGATGAGGTCGAAGCTGTCATCGGCGAACTGCATCTGCTCGACGTTGATGGCGACATGGTGCGCCTGCTGCGGAATGAGGTCGCCGCCGACGTAGTCCTGCGGGCCGAGCGCGAGGAGCTTGGGCTCGAGCGTCGCCTCGGGGGCGATGTGCAGGATGCGCTTGCCCGGCACGCGCTCGAGCACGCCGGCCGCGGTCAGGAAGAGCCAGAGGTGGCGGTCACGGTCGTTACACCCGCATCGCGGGCAGAGGTGCTTGTCGAGCCGCGACCCGATGACGCCGACGTCGTTCATGACCTGCAGGTCGACCTGGGCCGCGTTCGGGCTCGGAACCCACCCCTCGACGTCCTGGTCGCAGACGGGGCAGTGGTTCGGGTGCGGCTCGGGGCGCTTCGCGATCGCGACGCGCGACGCCACTGCGGCGCGCGCCGTCGCGAGGTCGGCGCGGAAGACGTCGGACGAGCAGAGGCCCGCTGTGCCGTTGGCGACGATCCCGTCCAGCCGGGACGCGAAGCGGGCGATCTCCGGGAGCGAACGGACCATGGGCGCGTACAGCTGGCGCAGCGACCGCCATGCCGTCGCCCGCTGCGCGTCGTCGAGGTTGCCGTCCTCGGCCTCCCGGCGGATGATGAGCTCCCACTCGTACATACCGGCGGAGATCCGCGGTGACGTGTGGTGGGAGCTCTGGGCGCCATGTTGGCGAAACGCGCTGAGGTAGCCGCCGACGCCGATGATGGGGGCCTGCTCGGCGAGGTTGAGGTAGCTCGCGACGTCGGCGAGGAAGTCCAGCTTCAGGCCGTCGTAGGTGTAGACCGTCCTCACGTCGACGAGCTCGCGGCGCATGAGCGTGTTGCTCGGCTCACCGATGAAGTTGCGGATCGGCGCCAACAGGCCGCCGACCAGGGTCGCGCGGTCGACCTCGACGACCTCGCCGTCGTTGAGGATGCGGGGCGGCGTCTCGGCCACCGCACCGGTCTCGTCGATGACGACACGCTCGTGGAACGCGAGCGCGGAGGCCGGGTGGGCCTCGAGCGCGTCGACCAGGGCCTGCACGGCCGTCGGCATGAGGACGTCGTCGTCGAAGAGGACCTTGACGTAGCGGCCGGTGGACCGGTCCCACAGCCTGTGGAGGTTCAGCTCGGCGTCGCCGAAACCATGGTGGAAGTAGGTGACGCGTGGGTCATCGACGCCCGCGACGACAGGCTCGAGGCGCCCGTCGGGTGTGTCGTCACCGATGAGGATCTCGAGGTCGGTGCACGTCTGGCCCAACGCGCTGGTGATGGCCGCCAGCAGGAACGTCGGCTTGAACGCGGGGATGATGACGCTGACGAGGGGATCGGCGCTCATACCCGCATCAATCGGCAGAGCGGCGGAGGGGTTGAGGGTCCCGTGTCAGGCGACCAGGTGGAGCTTCTTGCCGTCCTCGCCGAAGCTCTTCACCGCCGCGATGACGTCATCGACCTGCGCGGTGGTCATGTGCGGCCCGATCGGCAGGCTCAGGCACTCGCGCGCCCACGCCTCGGTGACCGGAAGGTCGCCCCCGGTGCGGATGCCGGCGTCCAGGTAGGCCCCGGACAGGTGCGGCGGCTCGGGGTAGTGGAGGCGCGTCTCGATCCCGCGCGACCGCAGGTGCGCGGCCAGCTCGTCGCGGCGCGGGTGACGGACGACGAAGAGGTGCCACACGGGCTCGGACCCCGGCGCCACGCGCGGAAGCTGCAGGTCGGGCGTGCCCATCAGGCCGTTCCAGTAGCGCACCGCCAGTGCGTGGCGGCGGCGGTTCCACTCGGGCAGATGGGCCAGCTTGACGCGGAGCATCGCGGCCTGAATGGGGTCCATCCGGCTGTTGACGCCCTGCTCGTCGTGGCGGTACTGCTCGGCGGCGCCGTAGTTGCGCAGGCGACGGACTTCGTCGGCGAGGGCGGCGTCGTCGGTGGTGACTGCGCCGGCGTCGCCGTACGCGCCGAGGTTCTTGCCGGGCTGGAACGAGAACGCGGCGATGTCGCCCATCGACCCGGCGGTGCGTTCGCCGGCCTTCGCGAGATGCGCCTGGCCGGCGTCCTCGACGATCGGCAGGTTGAAGCGGCGCAGCGGCTCGAGGTCCATCGCCTGGCCGTACAGGTGGACGGCGACGATCGCCCGGGTGCGGGGGCCGATGCGCTCGGCCGCGCTGACGGGGTCGAGGTTGCCGGTCTGCGGATCGGGCTCGGCGGGGACCGGCTTCGCGCCCGTGGCGGTCACCGCCAGCCAGGTCGCGATGAAGGTGTGGCCGGGGACGAGGACCTCGTCGCCGGGACCGATCCCGAGAGCGCGCAGCGCGAGCGTCAGCGCGTCGAGGCCGCTGTTGACCCCGACGGCGAAGCGCGTGCCGCAGGCCTCGGCCCACTCGTGCTCGAACGCCTCGACCTCGGCGCCGAGGATGTACCGGCCGGAGCCGAGGACCCGGAGGGCAGTGGCGTCCAGCTCCTCGCGCAGCTCGCGGTATCCCGCCTCGAGATCGAGGAAGGGCACGCGCACGGGTTGAGGTTCAGGGCTCACAGGCGGAGAAATCGGCCGTAGATGTACGGCCTTGAACATACTTGGTACCCGCTGCATCAGAAAAGTGGTCGAGTCAGTTGGCGTCGCGGCCGATAAGGGTGGCTGATGCCCCTGCGGTCCCTCTTCGCGACGACAGAAGTCGAGCGGCTGCGCCAGGTCGAGAACGAGCGGCTGGTGCGGCCCGCCGCCCAGCGGCACGTGCTCATGTGCGTGGTCGTGATGATCGCGGTGGTGCTCACCGAGCCAGGACACGTGATCGTCGCGGGCGCGATCACCGTCGGCGTCGCGGCGATCGTCATCGGCGCGGTGCAGGTCGGGCTCTCCAAGACGCGCCATCTGGGGTTCTGGATGGGCGTGGAGAACGTCGTCATCGTCACGACCATCGGGGTGGCGACGGCGGTGACCGGCGGGCTCGACAGCCCCGCGGTGCCGGTCTTCTGCGTCATGGCGGCGTTCATCGGGATTCGCTTTCAGGGCGCGCTCTCGCGGGTGCTGCTGGGCTGGGTCGTGGTGTGCGCCGTCGGCGGCGTGCTCGTCGCCGATGCTCCCGGCGCCCTGGACCGCGCCGGGCTCCTGACGAGCTGGCTGGCGGCATGCATCGCCGTGTGGATCGCGACGACCGCGGTCGGCCACTCGGAGCGCCGCGCGCGCACCGACGCGATCAGCGACACGCTCACCGGCCTGCTGAACCGCAAGGCGTTCGACCTGCGGATCGAGTCGCTGGAGCACCAGGCCGCCGACGGCCGGCTGCCGGTGGCGATCCTCATGTGCGACCTCGACGGCTTCAAGGCCATCAACGCCACGCTCGGCCACGACGAGGGCGACGACGTCCCGCGCCGTGTCGCCGACAGCCTGCAGGCCAGCGCGCGCAGCACCGACCGCGTGTACCGCCTCGGCGGCGACGAGTTCGCAGTGGGGCTCGACGGCGCCTCGGCCGACGACGCGATGGACATCGGCGAGCGGCTGCGGGCCGGCGTCGAGGCGGCGTTCCCGGACTTCCCGCGGGTGACGCTGTCGGTCGGCGTCGCGCGGGCACAGGGCGCGCACCTGCACCTGCATGACGTCAAGAGCGTCGCCGACCGCGCGCTCTACGAGGCCAAGCGCGGCGGTCGCAACGCGGTGTGCGCGGCGACGGCGTAGTGGGAAACCGCCGCCCGGCCTAGAATCCCGGGGCAATGCGCCGCCGGTTCGGATCCGCGGCCCTCCCCCTGCACCGTCACTCGCTGCCGCAGCTCGTGATCGACGGGGTGCTGGTCGCGCTCGCGTACGTGCTCGCCTACGAGCTGCGTTTCGGCGATCTCGATGGCGGGGTGCCCGAGCGCTTCCAGGACCTGCGCGAGGCGACGATCGTCCCGCTGGTCGTCGGATCGCTGGTGATCTTCGTCGCGTTCCGGATGTACCAGAAGTGGTGGCGCTACTCGACGAACCGGGACCTGTTCATGGTCGGCCAGGCCGTCCTGGTCAGCACCGTCGCGCTCGTGGCCTACGTCGCGATCGTCAAGCCCGTCGTGTGGTTCGGCGCGCCGGTGACGATCCCGTCCGGCGTCGTGGTGGTCTTCGCGCTGCTGTGCGTCGCGCTGGTCGGCGGCGCGCGCGTCGTCGCGCGCATGCTCCACGAGCGCCCGCTGCGCGGCTACCGCCCGCGGGGCGACGCGCGCGGCCTGCTCATCGTCGGCGCCGGGGACGGCGGGCGGCTCGTGCTGCGCGAGATCATGCGCAACCCCGAGCTGAAGCTGCGCCCCGTCGGTTTCGTCGACGACGACCCGACCAAGGCCGGGCTGCGCATCGACGGCGTCCGGGTCCTCGGTACGACTGAGCAGCTCACACGCGTCCTCGACGAGGCCGAGCCCGACGAGGTCACGATCGCGATCCCCTCCGCGCCCGGCGTCGTGCGCGCGCGGGTGGTCAGAGCCTGCCGCGAGCGCGGAATCCCCGTCCGCACGCTGCCGACGGTCTTCGAGCTGCTCCAGGGCGAGGGCCGGTACGTCAAGCAGGTCCGCGACGTGCAGGTCGAGGACGTCCTGGGTCGCGAGCCCGTCGTCATGGAGCTCGACCGCGTCGGCGCCTACCTCACGGGCGAGACCGTCCTCGTGACCGGCGCGGGCGGGTCGATCGGCGCGGAGCTGTGCCGCCAGATCGCGCGCGTAGGCCCGCGCAAGCTCATCTGCCTCGACCACGCCGAGGACAACCTCTTCCAGATCGAGCGCGAGCTGCTCGACGACCGCCACGTCCACCCCTCCACGCAGGTCTCGGTGCTGGCCGACTGCAAGGAGGAGGAGCGGATGCGCGAGGTCTTCGCCGAGCACCGCCCGACGATCGTCTTCCACGCGGCCGCCTACAAGCACGTGGGCCTCATGGAGAGCAACCCGGTCGAGGCGGTGCGCAACAACGCGATCGCCACCCGCGTGGTCGCGCGGATCGCCGGGGACGCGCAGGTCAAGACCTTCGTGCTCGTCTCCACCGACAAGGCCGTGACGCCCGCCACCGTGATGGGCGCGAGCAAGGCGCTGGCCGAGTGGGCGGTCGAGGCCGAGAACGCCCGCTACCCCGACACGCGCTTCGCCAGCGTGCGGTTCGGCAACGTCCTCGGCTCGTCGGGGTCGGTGGTGCCCATCTTCCGCCGGCAGATCGCGCGCGGCGGGCCGGTGACGGTCACCGACGAGCGGATGACGCGCTACTTCATGACGATCCCGGAGGCGGTGCAGCTCATCATCCGCTCGGGGACGCTCGGGGGCGGCGGCGAGACCTTCGTCCTGGAGATGGGCGAGCCCGTGAACATCATGGATCTCGCGCGCGCGATGATCGAGCTGTCGGGGCTGGAGCCGGGGCGCGACATCGAGATCGAGGTCGTCGGCCGGCGCGCCGGCGAGAAGCTCCACGAGGAGCTGTTCAACCCGCACGAGCGCCCGCAGCCGACGCCGTCGGAGAAGATCATGCGCGCCGACCGCGCGCCGCTCGACCCCCAGGCCGTGGACCGCGCGTTCGACGAGATCGGGCTGCTCGTGCTGGAGGGTGACGCGGCGGCGCTCGCCGCGAAGGTGTCCGAGCTCATGGCGGGCCGGGGCGTGCCCACCGCCGGGTGAGAACCCGGGACAGGGGCCACGGTCACTACCATTCCGGGCTTCATGCCGTTCTTGCTGGCAGCGAGCTCCGTCACGGAGGTCATCGAGAAGTACGGCGCGTACGCCGGCCTGGCCGCCGTCGTCGGCCTCGGTGTCCTCTCCCTTCTCTACTTCGCCCA
>SYBY01000093.1 GCA_005788585.1 Actinomycetota bacterium
CGGCGCTGCTGGTCCCATGAGCCTCCGCGTCCTGATCCTGACCTGGGAGTACCCGCCGATCGTGGAGGGTGGACTCGCGCGGCACGTCCGCAAGCTCTCCGAGGCGATGGTCCGCGAGGGCGTCGAGGTCCACGTGCTCACGCGCGGCGACGGCGCGGTGCCCGCCGAGGCTGAGCTGAACGGCGTGATCGTCCATCGCGTGCAGGAGCCGACGCGCCCGCGCGACCTCGGCGAGTTCGTCACGTGGGTCGAGCACATGAACACCGACATGGTGGCCGCGGGTGTGGACCTCGGCGACCGCCTGAGCTTCGACCTCGTCCACGGCCACGACTGGCTCGTCGGCACGGCGTGCGACCACCTCGCCAAGCGCTTCGGCTGCCCCATGGTCGCCACGATCCACGCGACCGAGTACGGCCGCCACCAGGGCTGGGTCGACAAGCACCCGCAGTCGTGGATCCACGGGGTGGAGAAGTGGATGGTCCACCGCGCCGACCGCGTCATCACCTGCTCGCATTACATGCAGGGCCACGTGGCGGACATCTTCGACATCGAGGAGTCCCGCGTCGCGGTCATCCCCAACGGGATCGATCCGCTCGACCTGCAGCCCGTCGACGACCTCGCGACGCTGCGCGCGAACTTCGCCGCGCCCGATCAGCGCCTCGTCCTGCTGGTGGGCCGGCTGGTGTACGAGAAGGGCTTCCAGCTCGCGCTCGAGGCGCTCGTCCCGATCATCGAGGAGCTGGGCGACGTGCGGTTCCTCGTGGCCGGGTCGGGCACGCACGAGGCGGAGCTGCGCGCCCAGGCCACGGAGCTCGGCCTCGACGAGCACGGGACGTTCCTCGGGTGGATCGGCGACGACGTCCTGCATTCGCTCTACCGGATCGCCGACCTGTGCGTGATCCCGTCGCTGTACGAGCCGTTCGGGCTCGTCGCCCTGGAGGCGATGGCCAGCGGGTGCCCGTGCATCGTGGCCGACACCGGCGGGCTGCGGGAGGTCGTGCCGCCTGGCGAGCGCGTGGGGCTGCGCTTCAACGGCGGCGACGCTGAGCACCTGGGCGTCATGATCGAGCGGCTGCTGACCGACGCGCCGCTGCGCGACCGGCTGGTGACCGAGGCGTCTGAGCACGTCCTGCGCTTTGACTGGCAGGACATCGGCAGGCAGACGGCGGCGATCTACGCCGAGCTGCACCGCACGCCGGTCTGAAGGATTTCGCCTGCATCTGGCGAACGTTCCGTCCGGCGGGCGTCGTACCGTGCGCGCGCCAGGTAATGCACAGGCCGAATCTCTCTCGCCGTGTTCGGGGTGAGAGGGAGCGGGGGAACCGTTGGGGCATCTGCCCCGGGGGCGAATCGCCGGGAGAACATCCGGTGTAGCGCAAGGTCCAGAGCGCGAGTCCGTCAGCTAACTCCGTAGGCATGAAGGACCGAGGAGCTGTCTGACGTGCCCGATCGTGCGGCGCCGCGTGCGCTGATCATCGCGAAGAACCGTGAACGCTTCCGCAGGGCCGCCGCCGTGGCGGTCGGCGTGCTTGCCCTCGTGCTCGGCGCCGCGTTGGCCGGCGTCGTCGCGGGTGGGGGTGGTGGCGCGACGGCGACCGCCGCCGCCGCGCCCACGGGCGAGGACCTGATCCGTGCCGCGCAGCGCCGGCTCGGCGTGCCCGTCGACGGTGTGGTCGGTCCGGCCACGCGGTCGGCGATCAAGAGCTTTCAGGACGGCCGCGGGCTGCCGGTGACCGGCCGTCTCGACGACGCGACGCTGGTCGCGCTCGGGGTGGTGCGCGAGCAGTTGAGCGTGCTGTCGACGACCGTCGCCTCGGGTGCCGCCGCAAGCGATCCGGCGGCAGTCGCCGAACAGGCCTCCGTCGCGCCCGAGGAGCCGTCGGCGACGACCGCACCGGCGGAGACCGACACCACGCCCACGGCGACGACACCCGCGGCCACGACGACGACGCCGGCTGCGACGACGCCTGAGGAGCCCCCGGTCGACGAGGAGGCCGAGACCGCCGGCCCGCCCGTGGTCGGCGGCGCCCTCGCAGGCGCGCCTCCGCCGCCGGTCGGTGGCCAGGTGCCCGACGACGCGGGGCTGTCACCGACGCCCCCGCGGGCCGAGACGCAGAAGCGTCCCGCCAAGGACCGCCGCAAGGACATTCCCTCCTCGGGCGGGTTGTCCCCGACCCCGCCGAAGGCCCAGGATCCTGCGATCGGCCCCGAGATGCGTGCGCGGCTGGAGCGGATCGCGCGCTGCGAGTCCGGCGGCAACCCGCGGGCGATCAGCGCCAACGGTCTCTATCGCGGCAAGTACCAGTTCCTGCGCTCGACGTGGCGCTCGGTCGGGGGCAAGGGCGACCCTGCTGCGGCGTCCGAGGCCGAGCAGGACCGCCGCGCGGCGGCGCTGTACCGGCGTGAGGGCGCGACGCCCTGGCCGGTCTGCGGCCGGATGTAGCGGGACTCAAGGTTCCGTCCGGACTGCCGCTACTCTGCATGACCGTTGTGTTATGACGCCGAGTCCCGGACGGCCTGTCCGACCGGGAGCGGGGGAACCAGTGGGGCCGTCAGGCCCCGGGGGCGA
>SYBY01000012.1 GCA_005788585.1 Actinomycetota bacterium
GCCCTTCTCCCGCGCGCGGCGGATGTCGACGTAGGCGCGCGCGGTCGCGTTGGCGATGCGCTGCGCTTCGCGCGGCGTCCGGCCCTTGGCGGAGATGACGATGAGGCCCGTCAGCTGGTCGGGCTTGACATCGACGGCCTTCAGCAGATCGTTCGGGCTCGCGAAGGGCTTGAGCTGGAGGTACTCGACCGTGCGCTCGGCCACGCGGTACTGGATGATCTCGCCGGCGGTCTCACCGATGACGTTGAGGATCGGCTTCTGCGAGCCGGGCAGATTCAGGATCGCGCGATCGATCGGTCCGCTGTCGACACGGAGGTAGACGAGCGCGTCGTACGTCTTCTCGCGGCTGTTCAGGAAGTAGAAGGCCGCGCCGCCAACGATGACGCCGCACAGCAGGGGAATCCACACGCGCCGGAGCAGCATGCGGAGCACCCCCCGCCCGTCGCCCCCCGCCGGGACCTCTTGGGGCTGGTTGCTCATTGCGATAATCGTGACAGATGGGCGGTCTGAGCGGGAGAATCGGACGTCGGTCCATCCGAAATCATCCGAACGGGGGATCGGCCGTCCGTCGAGCGTCTTGAGCCCTGCTCGTGTCGTTGCACACGAGCGACGAGGAGGAACGCATGCGCTCCACGCTCTCGGTCGGCGTTGCCCTGCTTGGCAGCCTCGTCCTCACCGCCCCTGCTTCGGCTGCCTCCGAGACCGCCCGAACGACGAACGAGTTCGTCGACACCATCGGGATCAACATCCACAGCTCGTACAACAACACGCCGTACGACCAGCACGACCAGGTGCTGGCCTCACTGCGCGAGCTGGGCATCCGCCACGTGCGGGACAACTTCATGCCGCCGACCGAGTCGGCCGCCCGCCAGACGCGCCAGCGCGCGTTCCGCCGGGCGCTCGCCGATCACGGCATCCGCTCGACGGTCCTGCTCGGCAAGCCCGGTGAGGACCCGGCGGCGTACATCGCGTCGGCGCGCCTCGACGAACCTGGTGTGCTCGCGGGCATCGAGGGCCCCAACGAGTTCGACCTCACGAAGCGGCCGAACTGGGTCGCCGAGGTCCGCGACTACCAGGCGCGCCTGCACGCCGCGGCGAAGGCCGACCCGAAGGTCCGTGACCTGCCGCTGCTCGGCCCGAGCGTCGGCAACCCGAGCAACGCCGCAGCGTTCGGCGACGTCTCGGCCTGGTCGGACCGCGCGAACATCCACGCCTATCCGGGCGGCAAGGCGCCGGGCACGTTCACCGACGTCGTCGGGTCGCAGACCGCCATGATGTTCGGCGGCAAATCCCCGATCGTCACCGAGACCGGCTACCACAACGCCGCGAGCGTCTGGGGCGGCCACCCGTACGTCCCGGAGGACGTCGCCGCGACGTACCTGCCCAAACTCTTCCTCGACAACTTCCGGCGCGGGATCGAGCGCACGTTCAGCTACGAGCTCATCAACGCCTACCACGACCCCAACCAGTGGGTGGCCGACGCGCACTTCGGTCTGCTGCGCCAGGACTTCTCCATGAAGCCGGTCGGTGAGCGCATGCGCAATCTCATGCGCCTGATCGACCCGGACGCCACGGCCGGCGCACGAGGCGCGCTCGACTACACCCTCCAGGGTGACCTCACGGGCGTCGAGCGGGTGCTGCTGCGTCGCGCCGACGGCACGTTCGTGCTGGCGCTCTGGCAGAAGGGCCGGGTCTACGACGAGTACGCTCGCCGCCACGTCTCGGTGTCCGCACGGTCGCTGACGGTCCGCACCGCGGCGCCTGTGTCCGCGGCCGCCGGCCGCGCCGGCGCATCTCCGACGGCGGCGCCGGTCTCCGCGTCGACGACGAGCGTGCCGGTGACGATCCCCGGCGACGACGTCGTCGTGCTGCACCTGCGCCCGACGGGTGCCGCTCCGGTCGTGCCCGTGACCCCGCCGCCGGCCGGTGGCGGAGACACGACGCCCGAGCCGGCGCCCGTCGTCCCGGCCCCGGCCCCGACGCCGGCGCCCACCCCGGCCCCGCAGCCCCAGCCGCTGTCGTGGCAGGAGCAGTGGCGCCGCGCGCTGGCCAACCTCAAGCGCGCGCTCGGCCTGCGCACCGCGGGCCAGCCCGCGAGCAAGGCGAAGGCCGCGCCGAGGAGGGCCAAGGCCAAGAAGCAGGCCACGTCGGCGAAGAAGCGGGCCGCGAAGAAGCGGGCCGCGAAGAAGCGCTGATCAGCGGCGCGGAAGCAGGTCTCGCACCCGGCGCGAGCGTTCGCGCAGCCCCGGGTGATCGAGCAGGTACATCAGGGCGAGCCGGCGCGGCCGCTGCACGGACGCGTCGAGTTCGCCCGCCCGCACGAGGTCGGCGCGGGCGGCGACGGCGTCGCCCTCGCGGGCACTGAGCCCCGCCCGTGAGATGAGCTGGCGTGCGAGCCGGGTGCGCCGTGCGGCCTCGTGGGCCGGGTCGTCGAAGTCATAGACGTCGAAGACCTGCACGAGGCCGTCGCGGAAGCGCTTGGCGTGCGCCTCGCTCTGATTGCCCGGGTGCATCCGGTAGCGGACGAGCGGTTCGTCGATCCACACCATCGCCCAGTCGGTGCGTGCCGCCTCGATGTAGAGGATCACGTCGCCGACGGGCAGGTCGGGCAGCTCGCGCTCGGCGGCGTCCCAGACCTCGCGGCGCATGACGGTCGACGAGGGGATGAACGTCGCGTACTGCATGAGCACGGTCATCCAGTCGTCGTACCGGCCCGGCTCCGGGCGGCGGCGCCGCTCCCAGGCCCCGCCCTTGTCGATCCAGACGTCGCCGCAGACGATGCCGACGCCCGGGTCGTCGCGCAGGACCTCGACGTACGTGGACAGGTAGCCCGGCAGCCACTCGTCGTCGTCGTGCAGGAAGGCGATGAGCTCGCCCTGCGCGCGCTCGACGGCGATCGTGTGGTTGCCGCCGAGCCCGAGCTGGCGCTCGTTGGCGAAGTACCGGATGCGCGGGTCGTCGAGCTCCTCGGCCGCGGTGCGCAGGCCGCCGCCCGAATCGTCGGAGATGATGAGCTCCAGATCGGTGAGGTCCTGGTCCAGCACGCTGCGGGCCGCGGCGCGCAACTGCTCGGAGTCCCGGTGCGCGGGCATGCAGACAGACACCAGGGGCCGCGCATTCACCGCGGCGATTCTGCCACAGCGTGTCAACTCCGCGTCCGGCGGGCTCCACCGTTTGGCTGGCTGGCCAGTAGAGTTGACGCGGGCGTCACGATCCGGAGGAGAACGAGCATGGCCAGCGCCGATACGACCATCACCTCGAGCGCGAACGGGAGTGCGACCGCGGGCGGCGCGGACCGCCCCGGCATCGCCGTGCAGAACCCCGCGACCGGCGAGGTCGTCGCGCACGTTCCCGACCGCTCGCCCGACGAGGTCCGCGAGATGGTCGCGCGAGCCCGCGCCGCGCAGCCCGGCTGGGAGGCCATCGGCTACACCGGCCGCGGCCAGGTCATGCGCCGGATGCAGAAGTGGATGCTCGACCACCTCGAGGAGGTCATCAACACCATCCAGTCGGAGACCGGCAAGACCTACGAGGACGCCTTCTCCGCGGAGATCAGCTACGGCGCCGCGGCGTTCGGCTTCTGGGCCGACGAGGCCGAGAAGTACCTCGCGTCCGAGAAGATGAAGCCCAGCTCGCCGATGCTCATGGGGCGGCGCATGGAGCTGCGCTACCGGCCGCTCGGCGTCATCGGGGTCATCGGGCCGTGGAACTACCCGTTCACGAACTCGCTCGGCGACGCGATCCCCGCGCTCATGGCGGGCAACACCGTGGTCCTGAAGCCCAGCGAGGTCACGCCCCTGACGTCGCTGCTCATCCAGAAGGGCATGCGCGAGTGCGGCATGCCCGAGGACGTCCTCATCGTCGCGACCGGCCGCGGCGAGACCGGCGCGGCCCTCATCGACCAGGTGGACATGATCATGTTCACCGGCTCGACGGCCACCGGCAAGAAGGTCATGGCCAAGGCGGCCGAGACGCTCACCCCGGTCTCGCTGGAGCTCGGCGGCAAGGACCCGATGATCGTCCTCGCCGACGCGAACCTCGAGCGGGCCGCGAACGCCGCGGTCTTCTTCTCGATGTTCAACGGCGGGCAGACCTGCATCAGCATCGAGCGCGTCTACGTCGAGGCGGCGGTCTACGACGAGTTCGTCGCGAAGGTCGTCGAGAAGACGAAGAAGCTGCGCCAGGGCGACCCGTCCGGCGGCCCGGGCTCGGTCGACGTCGGCGCGATCACGTTCCCCAACCAGCTGGGGATCATCGAGCGCCACGTCCGTGACGCGATCGACAAGGGTGCCCGCGCGCTGACCGGCGGCCGTCGCGGCAGCGGGCCGGGCGACTTCTTCGAGCCGACGATCCTCGTCGACGTCGACCACACGATGGCGGCGATGACCGAGGAGACGTTCGGCCCGACGCTGCCGATCATGAAGGTCGCCGACGCCGAGGAGGCGATCCGGCTGGTCAACGACTCGCCGTACGGCCTCGGCGCGTCGGTGTTCAGCGGCGACACCGTGCGTGGCGAGCAGATCGCGCGGCGCATCGAGGCCGGCGCGGTGTGCGTCAACGACGCGCTCGTGAACTACTACGCCCTCGAGCTGCCCATGGGCGGCTGGAAGACCTCGGGCGTCGGTTCGCGCCACGGCGCGGGCGGCATCCGCAAGTACGCGCGCCAGCAGGCGATCGTCGTCAACA
>SYBY01000094.1 GCA_005788585.1 Actinomycetota bacterium
CGATGGTCGACGGCGTCTTGCTGCTCGGCGACGCGTCGGAGGGCCCGCTGCCGCAGACGCGCTTCGTGCTGCGCCAGGCGCTCGAGGCCGAGCTGACGGTGATCCTCTGCGTGAACAAGGTCGATCGCCCGGACGCCCGCGTGTCCGAGGTCATCGACGAGGTCTACGAGCTGTTCTTCGACCTCGGTGCGGAAGAGCACCACATCGACTTCCCGATCGTCTACTGCAACGCCAAGGCCGGCCACGCGTCGCTGGAGTACCCGCTCCCGGACGACGTCAAGGACCTCACGCCGCTGATGGACCTGCTGGTGTCGCACATCCCGGCACCGACGTACGAGCCCGATCATCCGCTGCAGGCGCTCGTCACGAACCTCGACGCGTCGCCGTACGTCGGCCGCCTGGCGATCTGCCGGGTCCAGCAGGGGACGATCAAGCGCAACCAGACGATCTCCTGGTGTCGCGCCGACGGCAGCGTGCAGCGCGCCCAGCTCGGCGAGCTCTACATCACCGAGGCCCTCGATCGCGTCGAGGCCGCCGAAGCCGGCCCGGGCGAGATCATCGCCGTCGCCGGCATCGCCGAGGTCACGATCGGCGAGACGCTCGCCGATCTCGAGGACCCGCGCCCGCTGCCGGTCATCACGGTCGACGAGCCGTCGCTGAGCGCGATCATCGGCATCAACACGTCGCCGCTGGCCGGCAAGGACGGCGACAAGCTCACGGCCCGCCAGGTCAAGGCCCGGCTCGAGCAGGAGCTCGTCGGCAACGTGTCGCTGCGGGTCAAGGACACCGAGCGCCCGGACGCCTGGGAAGTCCAGGGCCGCGGCGAGCTGCAGCTCGCGATCCACGTCGAGATGATTCGCCGCGAGGGCTTCGAGCTGACCGTCGGCCAGCCCCAGGTCCTCACGCGCGAGATCGACGGCAAGACGCACGAGCCCGTCGAGCGCCTCGCCATCGACGTGCCCGAGGACTACGTCGGCGTCGTCACCCAGCTGCTCGCGCTGCGCAAGGGGCGCATGGAGCAGATGGTGAACCACGGCACGGGCTGGGTGCGGATGGAGTACCTCGTCCCCGCGCGTGGGCTCATCGGGTTCCGCACCGAGTTCCTCACCGAGACGCGCGGCACCGGCCTCATCCACCACGTCTTCGACCGCTGGGAGCCGTGGTTCGGCGAGCTGCGCTCGCGCCCGACCGGCGTCCTCGTGGCCGATCGTCAGGGCGTGACGGCGACCTTCGGCCTCATGAACCTGCAGGAGCGTGGCACGCTGTTCGTCGGCCCGGGCGAAGAGGTGTACGAGGGCATGATCGTCGGCGAGAACGCCCGCGCCGACGACCTCGACGTCAACGCGGTGCGCGAGAAGCAGCTGAACAACATCCGCTCGTCGACCTCCGAGGTCCTCGTGCGGCTCGTGCCGCACCGCAACCTGTCGCTCGACCAGGCCATGGAGTTCCTGCTCGAGGACGAGTGCGTGGAGGTCACGCCGAACAAGGTCCGGCTGCGCAAGGTCATCCTCGACAAGAACGGCCGGGTCAAGGCGGCGCGGCGCGCGAAGGCAGGCGCCGCGCCCTCCTAGCTTCGGGTCAGGCGATCGCCTCGAGCAGGGCGTCGCAGGCGTCCTCGCAGCGTCGGCACGCCTCGGCGCAGACCCGGCAGTGCTCGTGCATCTCCGCGTGCGATTCGCACTCCTCCGCGCACGAGCGACAGACCTGGCGGCACGCCTCGACGACCGCGCGCGTGACGTTCGCGTCGTACTCCGTCTGCCGGCTCACGACCCTGCCGGTCGTGATGCAGATGTCCGCGCAATCCTGATCGAGCCGGATGCACTTCACCAGGTGCCCGGGGTCCTGCTCGCTCAGGCAATCGTCGGCGCACGCCGTGCACGCCTGCGCGCAGTCGTAGCAGGCTTCGATGCAGCGGATGAGCGCATCTGCGTCGACGCGGAAGTCGCGCGGGTAGGTCTCCAGCATGGGCTTTGCGTAGGACATGGCGTCCTCCGTGGTTCGCTTGTGCTGAAGGAGCTACCCGCGCGACCGATGCGCTACGCCTGTTTCTCGGCGACGTACGCCACGTAGTGCAGCGGGTCACCGCCGACGGACAGGCGGTGCTGGTAGCGGTGCTCGACGAGCGTCTCGAGGCGGTCGCCGTCCTGCAGCTCGCGCAGCAGGCGGCTGAACCCGCTCTCGTCGGCGTGCGGCTGGGTGAAGCGCTCCTTGATGGTGAACGCGAGCAGCCCGCCGTCGGCGAGGTAGTCGAACGCCTGCGAGAACGCCTCCGGGGGCATGTCGCCGAAGCCCAGCGCGGCGACGCTGGTCAGGCAGGTGAAGCCGGCGCCTGACAGCGCCTCGTGGTCGGCGGCGGGCGGGTCGGTCAGGTCGACGACGCGGTAGTCGTCGTAGACCCCGGGACGGTCGCGCTCGGCCGCCTGCGCGGCCTCGGGCAGGATGTCGACGCCGACGATCGAGCCGGCGCCCATCTCGGCGAGTTCCGCGCCGACCATGCCGTTGCCGGCGCCGATGTCGAGCACCGCGAGATCCTCAGGCGACTGGCCCCGATCGGTCAGGATGTCCTGGAGCAGTGCGCGAACGGTCTCCGGAGACGTGCACTGCAGCTCCTCGGCGAACAGCCGCTCGTAGAGCCCCGGCATCGAGAAGATCTCGGCGTAGTCGTGGAAGCGGAGCCGGCGCCGTCCCTCGGGAGTGATCACCTCGCACCATTCGCCGTCCTGGTCGGGTCCGGCGCCGGAGGGCGTCGGGAGGTGCAACACGAGCTCCTGCTCGTGGGTGGGGCTGGTCGACACGGGTCGTCTCCTGAATCGGTGGGACGGACACGCCACGCACGCTTCGTCACCACCCGGAGCCGGGAGCGCGAAAGCGCAGGAATCCGACGCCTGGCCGGAAGCGGCACGCCTCGTCCAGAGACGCGTGGCTCCGGCCGCGTGACGGCTCGGACTCCCCCACCATAGGTCAGGCGCCCGCACGTTCATTACCCCGGACCTAATTCGTGGCAGAACGCACAAGTACCGGTTTCTCTCTAGGGTTGCCGACAGGGGGTAGGGAAATGGCCGAACGAGGCGCAGTACCGCAGGTCCCGGCGATGAGGCGCAAGCTGCTCCGTGCGGCCCGCACCTTCTGCGCACGGGTCAGGTGCTCGGCGCCCCCGGCGACCCGATCCGCACGTGCGTCAACGCTCCCGAGGGCCCCATCGAGATCGACCTCTGACCAGCGGCGGTGCGCCCGCCGGCCTGGTGAGCAGCGCTTCCTCCTGACCGGTAGGACAGAATGGCGGCCATGTCACGTCCGCCTGTCCCGCGGTCTCGCGAGGATGACTACACCCGCGACGCCGCGGCCGCCCGCCGCGCGTTCGCCACCGAGCAGACCGGCGTCGCCCTCGACCACGTCGGCGCGTATTCCTTCGACCCGGCGGTCCTGCCGGGCAACGTCGAGCACTTCACCGGCGTCGCGCAGATCCCCATCGGGCTCGCCGGGCCGATGCTCGTCGACGGCGAGCACGCACAGGGCGAGTTCTACGTCCCCCTCGCCACCACCGAGGGCACGCTCGTCGCCTCCTACAACCGCGGGATGAAGCTGCTGCGCGCGGCCGGTGGCGTGAAGGTCACCGTGGTCGACGACGCGATGCAGCGCGCGCCGGTCTTCATCTTCGACAGCGCGCGGGAGGCGCGGGACTTCGCCACCTGGCTCGACCTGCACTTCGGCGAGATCAAGGCGGCGGCCGAGACAACGACGAGCACCGGCCGCCTGCGCGACGTCGAGCGCTACCTCGCCGGGCGCTTCTGCTTCACGCGCTTCAACTACACCACGGGCGACGCCGCGGGCCAGAACATGACCGGCAAGGCGACGCTCGCCGCCTGCGAGTGGATCCGCGCCCGCCACCCCGAGCTGCGCCACTACACGCTCGAGGCGAACCTCGCGACGGACAAGAAGCACTCGCACATCAACCTGCTGCGCACGCGTGGCAAGCGCGTCGTCGCCGAGGCCCTGATCCCCGACGCGGTGATGCGCGAGGTCATGCACGTCCCGACCGAGCGCGTGTACCGCGCCCGCCAGGTCTCGACCCTCGGCGGCCAGCTGTCCGGCCTGGCGAACAACGGATCGCACTCCGCCAACGGAATCACGGCGCTGTTCATCGCGTGCGGCCAGGACGTGGCGAACGTCGCCGAGTCGCACGCCGCGATGGTCTACACCGAGCTGCGCGAGAACGGCGACTACTACTACTCGATCACCATGCCCGCGCTCATCGTCGCGACGTACGGCGGCGGCACCGGCCTGCCGACGCAGCGCGAGTGCCTGGAGCTGCTCGGCTGCTACGGGCAGGGCACGGTGCGCAAGTTCGCCGAGATCGTCGGCGCCACAGTGCTGTGCGGCGAGATCTCGCTGGGCGCCGCGATCGTGGCGGAGGAGTGGGTCTCCGCGCACGACGCGTTCGGGCGCAACCGGCCGTAGCCGGCTGCACCCGGCCCCATCAGGCGGCGCGGAGAACGAAACTGCGCCCCCCCAAGGGCGTTACCACTTGGCGCACTGCTTCCAGGCCAGCTTGCCCTCGATCTTGCCACCGACCTTCGTCACGTTCTCCCACTGCGTGTAGCCGAAGTCCGGCGTGCCGGAGGTGTCGAGGCTGGCCTTCACCGGGCCGGCCTGCACCTTCGCGCCGCCCTTGACGTTGAAGCAGTCGAGGCTCATCTCGCCGCCGATCGTGCCGCCGAAGACGCCGACCTTGCCGGTCAGCTCCCCGACGATCGCGCCGCCGGTGTCCTGCGCCCCAGCCATGACGTCGACCTCGGCGCCGCCGCCGCCGCCCACGCCGAGCTCGGCGCACAGCGACCAGTTCGCCTTCTCCACCACGTTGTCGCGGCAGAGCTGGATGCCGCCGCCCGCACCGCCGAAGGCGGAGAAGGAGCCACACACCAGGCCGGACGGGTCGCGGTTCTGGATCGGGTTGGAACCGGCGTACGCGAACAGGTTGTCCGGGGACCCGGCGAAGTACGACGGGTCGCGGAACACGAACCGGCCGGAGGCGGGCTCGTAGTCGCGCATGCCGAACCGGACGAGCTTCGTGAGCGGGTCCTCGACGCCTCCGGCGAAGCCGATGGGCAGCGAGAAGTCCGCCCCGTGCTCGACCGTCGACTGGCCGAACGCGTCGTAGGCGATCCGCTTGACGACGGTGCCGTCCTTGTCGACGACGACCCGCGGCGAGCCGACCTGGTCGGAGCCGACGTAGTACGTCTGGTCGCCGCGGCGCAGCGCGAACATCGCGTCGTGGTCGTCGTAGCTGACGCGGGTCAGCGTCCCGTCGGCGTCCTTCCAGGCGGTGACGCGGAACGGCTGCGCCGGGTCGCCGTAGAGGAAGGACTGGGTCTTGCCGTCGGCCGTCCGCGCGGTGCGGCGCCCGAGCGCGTCGTAGACGTACGTGACGGTCTTGCCGCCCACGGTCGCCGACAGCAGCTGCCCGTCACGGCTCCAGGTGAACGCGTCGCCACCGCGCTTGGTCATGAACCCGTCGGCGTCGAACTCGTACGCGACGCCGTTGCGGGTCTTCAGCTGGCCCCCGCCGTCGTACGTCGCGGCCTGCGCGGCGCCCCCGCCCGACCTTGCGCTCGTGCGGTTGCCGTCGGCGTCGTAGACGTACTCCTCCACGACCGTCGCGCCCTCCTTGACGCGGCGCAGCTGGCCGCGCCCGTCGTACTCGTACGTGCGCGTCTTCGCCGCGCCGCCCTTCGGCGTCTCGGCGATCGACCCGATCCGCGAGCCCTTGTCGTAGGTCAGCGCCTGGGCGTAGACGTCGCCGCCGGCCACCTGCACCTTGCGGTTCTTGATGCGGGCGAGGGCGTCGTGGTCGATGTCGATCGCCAGCGGGCCGCCGGTGATCGCGTCGGCCGCGCCGCCCGGCCCGTTGCGGGTGAACGTGAACGGGCCGCGCTTCGTCAGCAGCCGGTCGGCGTCGAAGCCCATCTCGTCGGCGAACGACGAGCCGCCCACCGTGAGCTTCTCCTCGCTGGGCAGGAGCTTGTCGTCCCAGGTGTACGCGTACGTGCCGTCCGCCGCGCCGGTGAACGCCATGCTCGTCGGCAGCGCGCCGTCGTAGCCGAAGTCGATCGACTGCGACCCGCCGCCGCCGCTCAGCGTGCGGCTGATGACGTCGAACTGGTCGGCGCCCTCGACGTACGAGTAGCCCTTCGTGACCTGCGCGTTGCTCTCGCCCTTGAGCTGGCCGCCGTCGGTGTACGCGTACGACGTCGTCGCCCCCGTCGGCGAGGCGAGCGACTTCAGCTCGCGGTTGGCGAAGTACTCACGCGAGTACGTCGTGGCCTGCCCGGCCGGCGTGTACGTCTTCTCCCGGCCCGTCTCCGTCCGGGTGAAGTCGTGCTTGCGGCCGTCGGGCGTCGTGAGCGTCCTGACGTTGCCGTCGAGGTCGTGCGTGTAGCGGTACGTCGTCTCGCCCGGCACGTCGTCGTCCAGGGTCACGCTCGTGATGCGGTCGGCGTCGTCGTACCCGTAGGTCAGCGTGTTGCCGAGCGCGTCCTTGCGGGTGTGCAGGCGCAGCTTCGCGTCGTAGGTGAACGTCAGCGACGTGTCGCCCTGGGTGACGGTCTTCACGCCGCCGCGGTCGTCGTAGGCGACCTTGATCGGCGTGATGCCCTGCGCGGTGCGCGACTCGATGACGCGGCCGCGCCGGTCCATCACCGTCGACGAGGTCCGTGACTTCTTGGACTGGAACGACATCGTCTGGTCGTCGGGGTCGTCGGCCTCGCCCGTGTCGTACTCCCACGTGCCGTCCGGCCCGTTCACGCGCAGGCTCTCGACGCTGAACGGGTTCTTCGGGTCCTTCAGGGACACGGTGCGCGTCCACGTCTCGATCCGCTTGCGCCCACCCGGCGTCGTGACGGTGCGCTCCTCAGGCACGATGACGCGCGCGCCCCACCGCGGGTCCGCCGCGTTGGTCTGCGTCGTCTTCGTCCCGTCCGGGTCCGTGCGCTCGATGCTGCCGTCCAGCAGCGTCTTGGAGATCGTCGTCAGGCCGCCCGGACGGACGATCCGCCGCTGGCGCTCGCCCGTCGGGAGCGTCTCCATGTGGTACGTCGTGGTGCGCCCGCCGGCGGTGACCTTCACGCTCGTGCTGCCCTCGCCCTCGGTGCGCTCCAGGGTCGTCGTCACGCCGTCGGGCGAGACATCCTTGGTCAACCGGCCCTTCGCGTCGTACGTGAACGCGCCCTTGCCGCCCGCAGGCCGCGTGAACGTCGCCAGCAGACCGCCGGGGTGGTAGGTCATCCTGGTGGCCTCGCCCGCGGGGTTCTTGACCTCCTCGAGCCAGCCGGCGCCGTCGAGCTTCAGCGTCGTGCGCTGCCCACCGGGGCCGACGATGGCCTCGGGCGCGCCGCCCGCGCCGCGCTCGATCCTCGTCGTGTTCCCGTTGCCGTCGACCATCCGCAGCAGGCCGCCGTCGCCGTACTCGAAGCGGCGGATCAGCGTGTTCGTCAGGCCGTTGCGCGTCGAGAGGTGGCGACCGTCGCGGTCGAACTCCCACACCTCGGTGCCGTCCGGGGACGGGACCGCGTAGCCATCGCGGTCGAACGCCGGCAGCGGCGGGTCGATGCGGCGGATCTGGTGGCGGCCGTCGCCGAAGATCACGCGGCCGTCAGGGTCGACGAGCATGCCGCCGTCGGACGTCTCGATGCACGAGCGGGTCGCCTGCTCGCCCTCCGGGGAGCGCGAGTACCCGCAGGTGCCGCGCAGGTGCCCGGCCACGTGCTCGAGCCGGCCCTGCGGCGTGACGCGCGAGATGAGCGAGCCGCTCGGCGTGCCGTTCTGGTTGTGGCGGATGTAGATGCCGCCGTCCCGGCCCATTGCGACGTCCACCGGCGCGCCGATGTTGACCTCGGTCGCCATGCCGCCGTACTCCGGAGCGGCGTACGGCGCGGTGTGGTTTCCCGCCACGCGCGTGAGCTGTCCCTGCGGGGAGACGCGCTCCACGACGTTCTCCAGCGGCAGGGCGAAGTACAGCGAGCCGTCGTCGCCGAGCGTCAGGCCGTACGCGATGCCGAAGGAGGCGTCACGTGCAGGTTCGCCGTCGCCGAGGTCCTCGTTCTCGTTGGCGTCGGAGCCGCCGCCCGCGACGTTCTGGATGAGGCCGGCGGCGGTGATCTTCCGCACGCGGGCGTGGTAGCCGTTGAAGGCCGCACCGCGCTCGCTGAAGTAGATGGTGCCGTCGGGCGCCGGGAGGATCGACCGGATTCCCGCCAGGCGCGTCTCCTTCGCCGGCTTGCCCTCGGCGCCGGTCGCCGTCGTGCTCTCTGTGCCCGCAACGCGCTGGACGCGGCCGTCCGGCGTGATGCGCGCGATGAAGTAGTTGTTCGACGACGCGCTGTAGCCCGACCAGTAGACGCTGCCGTCCGGCCCGGCGGCGAGTGCGGTCGGCTCGTAGCCCAGCCGCGCCTCCTTCGCGGGGGTGCCGTCGGGCGAGAGCGGCGCGACGAGGCCCTCGTAGGGGCGGTCGCCCGTGCCGCGCGCGCCGGCGTACCGGCTGACCTTCCCGTCGGGCGCGACGCGGAAGATGCCGCGCTCGTTGAACGCGACGAGCACGAACATCGAGCCGTCTGGGCCGCGGTCGTAGCCGCCGAGGTAGTCCAGCGCGACGTCCTCGCCCTGCTTGCCCTCGCTGTCGGGGTGGCCGATGCGCGGGCCGCCGTACGAGCCGACGAGCGTGGTGAGTGTCTTGCTCATCGCCTCGCCCGACAGCGTCTGGCCGTCGCCCTTGTGCACGACCTGGTTGCCCGGGTCGTAGCTGTGATGGTCGCTCAGCGAGAAGCCGCCGAGGTTGTCGATGTCGCGGCTGTCCCACGACCCGACGTACCGCGTGATCGTCTGGCCGACCGGGATGCCGCAGAAGAAGTGCGTCTCCATGTTGCCCGAGCGGTTGCCGCAGGCGTAGCGGCCGTCGAAGACCTCGGTGTCGGTGGGGAACTGGCCGAAGCTCGCGCTGAAGTCCTCCGGCGCGTCGTAGTAGTTGAACTCGTAGACGTAGATCACGCGGATCGTCGCCTTCAGCCGGCCCTGGACCGCGCGGTCGTACGCGTCGTCGCCGTCCCAGCTGATCGTGTGCTTGATGTTCGGCGTGATCCCCGGCAGCGTGCCGCAGGTCGTCGTGCCGGTGGTCGGGTAGTCCGGGTCGCACCAGCGCTTCTCGATCTTCTTGCCGCCGATCGTGACCTCGAGCTGCACGCCCTTCAGGCGGTCGGGGATGACGCTCGGCGTGATCGGGATCTCGAGGTTGTCGTCGACCTTCCAGCCCGGGGTGCGGACGGAGGTGTAGTGCAGTGTCTGGTCGGTGCCGACGAGCGGGATGTGCTCACCGAGCGTCTGCGTCTCGCAGCCGATCTCCGAGCCCTTGGCCTTGCACGGGTCGTTGGGGTCCTGCCACTCGAACTCCTTGAGCTTCGGCGGCTTGGCGCCGGGCGGC
>SYBY01000095.1 GCA_005788585.1 Actinomycetota bacterium
CTCACCGTCGAGGTCGTCCTGCTGCGCGAGGACCACGTGCGCGGGCCCGAGCCGGTGAAGGTCCGCCGGCGCACGAAGGACCCGGGGGAGCGGCGGCTGGTCGACATCCTCGAGCACGTCGAGCTGCGCGGCATCGAGGACGTGCTCGCCGCGCTGCCGCCGCTGCCCGAGGAGCCGTTCAGCACACGGGAGCTGGGCGCGCTGCTCGGCGCTCGGCGGGTGCTCGCGCAGCGCGTCGTCTACTGCCTGCGCCACCTCGAGGTGCTCGAGCCGGCGGGTCGGCGGGCGCGCACCCCGCTGTACCGGGCGGTCGGGTTCGAGCCCTCCTGAGAAGTTTCGAATTGCGGACAGATCCTGGCCGCGAGCCGCGGGAGACTACGCGCATCGACCACTCGAGAGGAGCCGCACGATGGACCTCAAGCTGGAGCTGATCGCCGTCCCCGTCACCGACACCGACCGCGCGAAGGCCTTCTATACCGAGCAGCTCGGCTTCACCGCCGATCACGACCACCGCGTGGCGGAGAACCTCCGGTTCGTCCAGTGCACACCGCCCGGCTCGGCTTGCTCGATCGCGTTCGGCGAGGGCGTCGCCGAGACGGAGCCGGGCTCGCTGCGCGGCCTGCAGATGGTCGTCGAGGACGCGGACGCGGCCCACGCGCTGCTGTCGTCCCGCGGGGTCGAGGTCAGTGACGTCCAGGACTTCCCCTGGGGCCGCTTCGTCTTCTTCTCCGACCCCGACGGCAACGGGTGGGCGCTGCAGCAGCTCACCGCACGCGCTTGACTTCAAGCACGGTCGAAGTCCCACCATCCCACGGACGGGCGCCGATGAGTTTCCACGCTCCCGGCGGTCCTACCCCCAGACACCCCCGACCCGAAGCGGATCTGACGATATGAGCTCACCCCTCGCGATAGAGACCGAAGGCCTGGTGAAGGTCTTCGGCGACACGCGCGCCGTCGACGGCGTGGACCTCGCCGTGCCCGCCGGCGCCGTGTACGGCGTCCTTGGCCCCAACGGCGCAGGCAAGACCACGACCATCAAGATGCTCGCGACGCTGCTGCGCCCCGACGGCGGCAGCGCGCGGGTCCTCGGCCACGACATCGTGCGCGACGCCGACGAGGTGCGCCGCCACATCAGCCTCACCGGTCAGCTGGCCTCGGTCGACGAGGACATCACCGGCCGGGAGAACCTCTACCTCCTCGGCCGCCTGCTCGGCTACTCGCGCTCCCAGGCGAAGGACCGCGCCGACGAGCTGCTGCACGCCTTCGGGCTCGACGACGCGGCGACCCGGCTGGCGAAGAACTACTCCGGCGGCATGCGCCGGCGCCTCGACATCGCCGCGAGCATCGTCGTGACGCCCGAGCTGCTGTTCCTCGACGAGCCCACGACCGGCCTGGACCCGCGCTCGCGCAACCAGGTCTGGGAGATCGTGCGCGCGCTCGTCGGCCAGGGCACGACCGTCCTGCTGTGCACGCAGTACCTCGACGAGGCCGACCAGCTCGCAGGGCGTATCGCCGTCATCGACCACGGCAGGGTCATCGCCGAAGGCACGTCGGCCGAGCTCAAGGCGCAGGTCGCCCAGAGCACCCTGCACGTCCGGCTGCTCGACCCCGACCAGCGCGGCGAGGCCGAGCGCCTGCTCACCCGCGTGCTGGGTGAGCCCGCGCATCCCGACACCGACCCGTCCGGCGTGTCGGTCGCGGTCTCGAGCCCCGACAAGGCCGCCGAGGCGATCGGCGAGCTGGCGCAGGCCGGTCTTCCCGTGGCCGGCTTCTCGCTCGGGCAACCGAGCCTGGACGAGGTCTTCCTCGCCCTCACCGGACATCCCGCCGACGCGGAGGAGGAGACCGTCGCATGAGTACCTCACCGACCACCACCGCCCCTTCGGTTAACGGCGACGGCCCGCTGACGGCCGACCACCAGCAGGCGATCCACGCCGCGCTCGTGTCCGGGACCCGCCCGCCACGCGCGAGCGCGCTGACCGCATGCCGCATGTTCGCCTGGCGGGCGATCGTGAAGATCAAGCACGTCCCCGAGCAGCTGCTCGACGTGACGATCACGCCGGTGCTGTTCCTCGTGATGTTCGTCTACCTGTTCGGCGGCGCCGTCTCGGGCTCGACGCAGGAGTACCTGCAGTTCCTCCTGCCCGGCATCCTCGTCCAGGCCGTGCTGTTCACGACGGTCTACTCCGGCATGTCGCTGAACACGGACATGACCCGCGGTGTCGTCGACCGGTTCCGCTCGCTGCCGGTGTGGTCGCCCGCGCCCCTGGTGGGCGCGGCGCTCGGCGACATCGTCCGCTACGTCGCGGCCGCGACCGTCACGGTCGTGCTGGGGCTCATCCTCGGGTTCGACGCCGGCGGCGGCGTGCTCGGCATCCTCGGGGCGATCGGCCTCGTGGCGCTGTTCGCGTTCGGGCTGGCGTGGGGCTTCACGACGCTCGGGCTGATCATGCGTTCGCCGAACGCGGTGATGAACACCGGGTTCATGGGCCTGTTCCCGCTGATCTTCCTGAGCAACATCTTCGTGGAGCCATCGACCCTCCCCTCGGCGCTGGAGTGGTTCGTGGGTGTCAACCCGATCTCGCACCTCGTCGATGCCTCGCGCGGGCTCATGTACGGCGAGGCGGTCGCCGGCGACATCCTGCTCGTCCTCGCCGAGGCCGCGGTGCTCACGGCGGTCTTCGTTCCGGTCACGACGAAGCTCTACCGCTCGCGCAGCTGACCCGGATCGCTGGGCGGGGAACACCCCGCTCAGCGGCCGTAGTTCATGCGGTTGGTGTGGTGTACGAGTCGGCGTAGCGTCGGACAGATGCTCCCCTCCCGTCTCGCGCACCCCGCCGTCGCGCTCGCGACGGTCGCCGTCTCCGTCTCCGTCGCGGCACCCGCGGCGGCGGCACCACCCTGGTCGGCCCCGCAGGTCGTCGCCGGCGGGTACCTGGCCCAGTGGGCGCCCCTCAACGGCGGCGGCCTGGCCTTCCGGCCGGCCGACGCCCACCTCGGGTTCACGCCCGGCGGTGTCGGCTTCGCCGTGCTCGGCCGCAGCGCGGGCGGCCTGGGCTACGCCAGGTTCTCCGGCGCGCGCGCCGCGTTCGGGACGGTGACCGGGTCGACGTTCCGCAGCGTCACGCCGCGTGAGATGGCCCTCTTCGGCCGTTCCGGCGTCGTCCTCGCCGGGCCTGCGGACGGCCCCTCAGACCGCAAGGCGGAACGGACCGGCCTGCCACTCGACGTGGCCGTCACGCGCGGCAACGTCACGGGCGCCTTCTCCACGCGCCAGGTGCTGGCACGCGGCTTCCTCGCCAAGCCCGGGACGCTCGCGGACTCCCGGGCGGCCGTCGTGACCGCGCTGGCCTCCAACGCCGGCGGCGACGTCGCCGTGGCCGTCAGCGTCCCGGTCGTCGGCCGGACCCGCGTGGTGGGCTACCGCTCGCGCCTGTTCATCCGGCGCCGGACGAGCGGGCTCTTCAAGCGCGTCATGGACTTCGGCACCCAGACCGTCGGCAGCAGTCCGGTCGCGCTCGCCGTCAGCGGCCCGGGCGACGTGCTCGTCGCGTGGGATGACCGCACGGCGGTCCGTGCCCGCATGGTCTCGTCCCGCGGCACGATCGGCGCCGAGCAGCGCCTGGGTACCGGCGGCTCGGCGTACCTCGGAAGCGCGAACCCCCGGATCACCGCGGCGATCGACGGCACCCGCCGGATGCTCGTCGCGTGGATCGCGCAGCGCGTCGGCGAGGGGAACTTCGCGGGCAGCCCCGGCCTGGTGGCTCTGAGCACGGCGGCTCCGGGGAAGCCGTTCGGCAGGCAGCAGACACTCGAGCGCAATCTGCCCAAGGGCGGCGACCGCGCGATCCTGGGCGACGCCGTGCAGGCCGCGATCGTCCGCGACCGCGGGATCGTCGCGTGGACCGGCGCCGACACCAACCGGCTCGTCGTGCGGACCGCCGACGTGACTTCCGGGCGGGCAGGCGCGCCGCGCGTGCTCTCCGCGGCGGGGGCGTCATCCCGCCTGCAGGGGCTGGTCGTCGGGCCGCGCGGAGGAGCGGCGATCGTCTGGGTGACGGAGTCCGGCGAGCGCGGCCACTACGCCTCGGCACGGGCCGCCGGCGCATCGTCCTGGGGCCCGACCGAGACCATCACGACGGCGGGTGACACCGCCGCCCTCCAGGAGGCCCGCGTGGCCGTCAGTCCGGTCTCCGGTGACGTGGTCACGCTCATCGGCGACCCCACGCCGGTGGGCACCCAGCCGGCGGCCGGACCGATCCCCGTCCGCTCGAGCGTCCGGTCCGCGCCCTGAGGTCAGGCGCCGCCGGCGAAGCCGTGCTGGCGCCACGCCTCGTAGACGGCGATCGACGCGGCGTTCGTGATGTTCAGCGAACGCCGCCCGGCGAGCATCGGGATGCGCACCGCGGCGGTGATGTTGGGATCGGCAAGGACGCTGTCGGGCAGGCCGTCGGGCTCCGGGCCGAAGAGGAGCACGTCGTCGTCCTCGTAGGCGACGTCGGTGTACCGGACCGTCGCGTGGGAGCTGAACGCGTACACGCGTGCCGGCAGCAACGCGTCCCAGGCCGCCTGGAGGTTGGGGTGGACCGTCACCACGGCGAGGTCGTGGTAGTCCAGGCCCGCCCGGCGGAGGTTCGCGTCGCTGAAATCGAAGCCCAGCGGTTCGACCAGGTGCAGCGGTGCGCCGGTCACCGCGGACAGCCGGATGGCGTTCCCGGTGTTGGGCGGAATGCGCGGTTCGTAGAACATGATGCGGGGCACGGGCGCCAGATCCTCGCACCGCCGGGCGTTCGCGGGACCTGGAGCGAGTACCCTGGATGCTCAGGGGTTCGAACGAGGGGGTCGTCATGACCCAGACCAGCAATCCCGCCAGCGGGCCGCGCCCAACCCACGCGCCCGCTTCCGGTGCAGCACGCACGCCGTCAATCGGCGAGCTCGAAGCGCTTGCCACCCACGCCGATCGCCGTCTGGCGCTCTACCGGCGCCGCATCTACCTCGGACGGGGAGAGCCGCGCAACCTGCGCGAGCTCGAGCGCATCGCCGCCGGAGCCACCGCACGCCTGCAGCGTGCCCGCCACGACATGAGGACCGCACGATGACGTCCGAGCCGGCCACGACCGACACCACGGAGATCGTCGACGACGAGATCCAGACGATCGTCGCCCGTCTCGCGCGGCCGCACCGCAGCGGTGGCCGCGTGATCGAACGGGCCGCGATCCTCGCCGAGGGCGCCGACTTCGACGCCGTCATGGCGTGGATCATCGAACGCGGCGGCACGCCCGAGATGGCTGCCCCGCCCAAGGCCTCCCGCGGGCTGCACGCACCGCGACAGTCCGCCGCGACCGCCGATCCGGTCCCGCTGCGATTCATCCTTCCCGCCGGCGCACTGCGCTAGCACCCCCAGGTCAGAGGAGACCACCATGGCGAAGACCCCCGCTGAGCCGCTTCGCGGCGACGATGCATGGCGCGCGGCCAAGGACGCGATCGACAAGCGCAACGACGCGGCCCGTGCCCGTGGCGCGAAGGAACGTGACGCGAAGTCGGCACGCGCCCTGGCCGAGGGCCGCGCGATCGCCCGGCGGGAGCTGGCCGACATGCCCCGTCAGCCCAAGCGCTGACCGACGCGCCGCCGCCGGGCTGTCGGCGAGGATGCGCGGATGGACGCTTTTCACGAGGGCCAGCGCGTGTTCGTCGAGCAGCCCGACGGCACGCAGCGGCCGGCGATCTTCGTCGGCGAGGCCGACCAGGCCAGCTGGTTCGGCGGACAGCCGGCCGCGTACGTCGTCTACCCGGACACCAAGTCGGGCGAGGAGGTC